>JABWBJ010000507.1 GCA_013360595.1 Gemmatimonadaceae bacterium
GCTTCGACCCGGGCGATCGAGTCCAGGCAGCGCTGGTCGCAGGTCGGCGTCGGGGCGGGCGTGCCGCCGGTCGGCGTCGCCACCGTCTCCGGCTGCTTGCGGCAGGCGAACACGGCAACGGCCGCAACCAGCGCCAGGGCGATCCCTCTGTAGGTGCGGGTCATCTCCTTCCCTCGGGGCAGGTGGGTAATCGATGGGCTCACGGAACCGTGAGACGCGGGGACCACGCGCCGGCCTTCGCGCCGGCGGCGGCATGGGTCAACTGGCGAACGCGATTCGATTCGGTGTCGAGGACCCAGAGCTGCCAGCTCCCCGATCGGTTTGAGGTGAACACGACGTGCCGGCTGTCGGGAGCCCAGGAGGGATCCTCGTTCCGGCCCTGGTTGGTGAACTGCCTGATCCGGAGGTCCCGGATCCCCACCGTGTAGATCTGCGTGTTGCCATCCATCTCCGCCTGGAATGCGATCGTGCGCCCGTCGGGCGACCACGACGGGTCCGTGCGCTGCGAGCGGTCACCGAAACTCCCCCCCGCCAGCACCTCCGCGTTCGTGCCGTCCGCGTCCGCAATGTACAACGCGAGACCGCCACTCTTGTTGGTGACATAGACGATCCGGCGCCCGTCAGGGCTCACCGTGGGCGAGACCGCGTCGAGGCCGCGGCTCACCGTTACCCGGCGGGGCGACTCATGGCCAAACGTCGGCACGGCGAAGATGTCGGTGCCGGACTCCTGGCCGTGCGCGTACAGCAGGGTCTCGCCGTCCGGCTGGGAGAAGGCGGGCGAGGTGTTGACCGAGCCGCGCGGCGCCGTCAGCGTCCGCGACGCATTCCCGGCGCTCCCCATCTCCCGGATCACGATCCGCGTCCCGTCGTCGGTCTGCACGGCGTAGGCGATGTGCGAGGCCTTCGGGTGCCAGGCCGGATACAGCGCCGGCGGACTGGCCGGCGTGAGCGGCGTCGGGTTGGCGCCGTCCGAATCGATCTGCCAGATCCGCCCGCCTGACGAATACAGGATGCGGCTGGCGGCGATGCCCTGGCTGCCGGTGAGCCAGACCTCGATCGCGTCCGAGGCCTGGTGGACCTGCTGGCGCCAGGCGGGCGAGAGGGGCGGCGCGGTGAGCGCGAAGTCCCGCACGCGCTCCACGCGTTGCCGGCTCACGTCGTGCACCGCGACGTGCAGGCCGGTCTCCGTCAGGGTGGCCTGGATCATCGCCGCGGCCCCCACCCGCGAATAGAGCGGGTAGTTGAACTGCCCGCGGGACCCGTCGGACGCCGAGTCCATCACGACCGACTCGGTGCCGATCACGGTCACGCGATCGCCGTAGTCGAGGTCGCGCTGGAGGATGGCCCGGACCGAGTCGCCCAGGGGGCCGTTCACGGGCAGCACCAGCACGCTCGGTTTCCCGCCCGCGTACGTGAGCCCGATCCGCACCGGTGCCGAGTCCTGGGCGCGCGCAACAGCCGCGCGCAGGCCAAGGGCCAACGCGGCCATCAGCACCAGGGCGCCCGGACGCCGGACCGACAGTCGCATCACCGAATGATCTTGGGGTCGAACGAGAAAATAATCGTGAGCACGTCATCCCTGAACCCGTCAGGCAGCGGACCGAACGCACGCACCGCCGCCGCGGCTTCCACGGCCCCCTTGGCCTCGGTGTCGAAGCTGTAGCTCCCCGAGCCCTTGACCACCGAGATCCCGATCACGCTCCCGTCCCGCGTGATCACGAACTGGACTTCGGCGCTCAGGTGGCGCTGCCGCGGATTGAACCGGGCGGCGATCTCGTTGATGATGTTCCGGAGGTAGCCGGGGTACGGGAACTCGCGGCCCGTGGTGCTGATGTTCGCGAGGTCGGTCCCCGCGCCGCCGGTTTCGCCGCCGCCGGCCCGCGGCGCCGGAGCATCGAACCGGGACGCCTTCGCGTCAGGCGT
>JABWBJ010000053.1 GCA_013360595.1 Gemmatimonadaceae bacterium
CCCGGACCGTCGTGCGCGCGTCCCCGAGTTCGTTCACGGCGCGGTAGATCGCGAGGTGCAGCGAGTCCCGCGAGGCGAGCACCGCCGGCCCGGTGCGCACCCGGGGATCCATCCGCACGCGCAGCGGCTGCGTGTGCGCGCGGCCGTCCGCGGTCAGCCGCACGGTGTAGACGCCCGGCGCCACGAACGGGCCTAACGGCTCCGGCACGGTCCGGCCGGGAATCGCCGAGATCGGGAAGGAGAAGCTGGTGACGTTCGGCCTCGCGTAGCGGAGATCCCAGACGAAGCGGTGCAGGCCGGGGCCGGCCTTGAGCTCCGGCCAGGGGGCAATCCACCAGTCCGGCCAGTGCCCCTCGGCGCGCGGATCAGGGTTGGGGTTCACGCCCTTCACATACCGCCGCACGACCGCGCCGCCGGCGTCGACGATCTCCAGCGTGAGGTCCGAGGCCGCCGTCGCGAGGTGGTACGAGAGCACGATGCCGTCCGGCGGGTTTTCGGAGCGCGGCTCGTCAGGCGGAAGGGGCGTGTCCGTGTACATGCTGAACCGGACGCGGGTCGCCAGCCCCGGGCGGAACAGATGGGCCGGGCGGGCCAGGACGTCGGGCGTGATCTGCCGGAGCGGCGTGATGTCGTCGAGGATCCAGAAGCCGCGGCCGTGCGTCCCGACGACCAGATCGTCGTCCTTGATCACCAGATCGCGGATCGACGTCGCCGGCATGTTGACCCGCAGGGAGTGCCACCGCTCCCCGTCGTCGAAGGAGACCCAGACCTGTGTCTCGGAGCCGGCAAAGAGGAGCCCGCGCCGCCGGGGATCCTCGCGAACGACGTTGATCGTGGCCCCCGAATCGATCCCCGACACGATCCGGGTCCAGGTGCGCCCGCCGTCGCGCGTCCGGTAGATGTGCGGGCGAAGATCGTCGAGTCGGAACGTGTTCACCGCCGCGTAGGCGGTGAGCGTGTCGAAGTGCGAGGCGTCCATGAGCGACACCTTGGCCCACGGCGCCAGCGCCGGCGGGGTCACGTTTCGCCACGATGCGCCCCCGTTCATCGTGACGTGAATCAGGCCGTCATCGGACCCGACCCAGATGATGTGCTCCCTGAGGTACGACGGGGCGATCGTGTACACCACGCCCGGGTGGCGTGCCACGGCCGTGGGCGTAGTCGCGTAGACGCCGACGTTCGGGGGGACGATGGAGTCGCGGCGCGTCAGGTCGGGGCTGATCTCGCGCCAGTGCTTCCCGCCGTCGACCGTCTCCCAGATCGTGTTGGCGCCGAAATACAGCTTGCGCGGGTTCACCGGCGAGAACAGGATCGGCGCCGTCCGCAGCATGCGGTAGTTCGCGTCGCGGAACGGCTTCGGGGCCACATTCTGCGTCTGGCCGGTGCGGTAGTCGAACCGGGTGACCTTGCCCCCGTACATGATGTTCGGGTCGAGGGGGTCGGGGGCGACGTAACCGTATTCCTCCACGCCCACGGGGCGCCATTCGCGGAACGTGAGCTGCCCGTCGTTCCCGCGGCTCGGGACGCAGGCGGACCCGGACTCCTGCTGTCCCCCGCAGACCCGGTAGGGCCACGAGTTGTCCGTGGTGACGTGGTACATCTGGGCGGTCGGCTGGTTGTACCACGAACTCCACGACCGGCCGCCGTTGACCGTGATGATCGCGCCCTGGTCGGCGGCGACGAGGATGATGTCCGGGTTGTCCGGGTTGATCCAGAACCGGTGGTAGTCGTCGCCGCCGGGGGCGCCGCGGAACATGCGCCAGGTGCTGCCGCCGTCGGTGGACTTCCAGGCGACGATGCTCCCGCTGTACACGATGTCCGCGTTCTTCGGGTCCACCTTGAGTTCGGCGAAATCGGACCCGCGGTTGTGGACGCGGGCGTCGGTGCTGACCTTGCGCCAGGAGGCGCCGGCATCGTCCGACCGGTAGATGCCGCTGCGGCCGCCGGCGTCCACGGTGACGTAGAGCCGGCGCGGGTCGCTGGGAGCGATGGCGAGGCCGATCCGGCCCAGTCCGTCGGCGAACGCCGGCAGGCCGTTCATGATCGCGGTCCAGCTGTTTCCGCCGTCGGTCGACTTGAAGAGGCCGCTTCCGGGTCCCTGCCAGGCGCCGTTCTCCCACGGCCCCTGGCGCGCCTCCCAGGTCGCGAGATACAGTGTCGCGGCGTCGTCGGCGGCGAAGGCGACGTCGATGGCGCCGGTGTTGACGTCGCGGTACCAGACGCGCTGGAAGGAACGCCCGCCGTCGGTGGACCGGTACAGGCCGCGCTCCTCGTTAGGGCCGTACGGGTGGCCGAGGACGGCGACGAAGAGACGGTTCGGGTCGCGCGGGTCGACGATGATCTGCGGGATCTGCTGTCCGTCGCGGAGGCCGAGGTGGGTCCAGCTGCGTCCGGCGTCGTCGGAGCGGTACACGCCGTTCCCGGTGGACAGGTCCGGGCGCTGCAGTCCCTCGCCGCTGCCGACGTAGATGATGTTCGGGTCTGACGGGGCCACGGCGATCGCCCCGATCGACCCGGTCGACTGGTCGTCGAAGATCGGCTGCCACGTGCGGCCGTAGTCCGTGGTCTTCCAGACGCCCCCGTTCACCACGCCGATGTAGAAGACGTTCGGCTGCTGGCGGACTCCGGTCGCGGCCTTGGTGCGCCCGCCTCTATGCGGGCCGATGTCGCGCCACCGGAACTCGGAGAAGAGCGTGCTGTTCATCTGCGCCCCGGCCGGAGGCGTGACGATCAGCGCGCACAGCGCGATCGCGGCAGGCAGGAATCGCGGGACATGGCAGGAACTCACCGGAACCTCGGCGCGGGATTGAAGGCATAACGTGCGAGCGGCGGCGTCAAAGGGCCAGTACTCTGGTGACAGCGATGAGCGATGAGCCATGGGGACTTGCTCACTCGCTCACTCGCTCTGATCAACGCTCATCGCGCAGCGCGCATCGCTCATCGCTCACCCCGGGCACCTCACCGCCCTCGCTCGCGCCCGCGACGGCTCGCTGCCCGCGTCGGCCACGAACGCGAGGGCCTGGCCCGACATCTCGCGCCCTTCGGCGTGCACGCTGTCGAAGTCCACTTTCACGCCCACCGGCCACCATGGCGGAAAGAGGACCAGCGACCAGCCCTTCGCCGTCTGCTCCCAGACCATCGCGTTGTTGCGGGACGCGGCGCTGTCCCTCACGAACACGGAGTCGCGCACGCGCTGGACGCGGGCGGCCAGTTCGTCGGCTTTGCCGGCATGGCCCGCCTTCTCCCAGTCGAGGGGCGGGTTCCAGGCGCTGAACGCGAAGCGCCAGCACACGGTGGACGGGTCGGGCGCCTGAACCGCGCCCTGCGCCGCGGCGCGCCCTGCCGGAAGCAGCAGTATCCCGATGACGAGGTACGCGGTGCGCACGTGGAGTCCTCCGTTTCGAGCGGGGTCAGAGCCCGTGGCCAACGGGCGCGCCGGACGGCGAGCCATCCCCGACGGCGAGACGCGGCTCTCCCGGCCGACTCGCAACGAGCAGGGCGAAGGCTGCTCCCGCCATCGCGGTAGCGGTCGCCATCAACCCGAACCCGCCAGCGAGCGGCCTCACCGGCATCTGCGCGATCGCGGCGAGCGCTCTCGGCCCCGCCACGAACAGGCACCATAACGCCAGGAGCGACAGGGCCGGGACGGCGGCCGTCGCCACGGTCCTGACCGTGGTGCGGCGGCGTGGAACACGCAGCGCGTTCAGGAAGAGCGCCAGCACGGCGGTCCAGAGGGCGAGCACCGTGAACGGATACGCCCGCCGGAGCCACACGAACGATCCGGCGTCGGCGATCGCGCACAGGTCCGTGTCGCCGAGGCGGGGCCACCAGCGGCACGCGACACCGGTAGCGCCCGGCGCGTCGAACCGGGTCAGACCGATCGGCGACACCTCGTACCGTGCGCCGTCCGACCCGTGCCCGGACATCCACGGCGCCGTCGCGGAGCGCTGCAGCAGGATGGCCGCCAGCGCGAGCAGGATCAGCCCGATGCCCTCGCGGTAGCGTCTCGCCATCGTGCCGGCGGGACGGCTCATCCGGGGCCGGTCTGCACGGTGACGGTCACCTCGGCGGTCGCGACCGCGACCGTGCCGTAGAGCGGTCAACGCCGCTTGAACCCTTCGACCAGCGCCGCCGCCGTGGCGCCATCGGCGCCCGCGACCGTGAAGTCCAGTCGCACGGAGTTGAACAGGGTCAGGTCCTCGCGTGGCTGCTGCGACCGATCCACGACGCCGTGAACCGCGACACTCACGGGCCCGATGGGGACGGACGTGTCGCGCGCGATGACCTGTACCAGCTCCACGCCGCAGGAGGCCACCGCGGACAGGAAAAGCTCGGGCGGCGTCAGCTCCTCGCCGGGGCAGCCGTTCTGGACGGGTCCGTCGACGATGAAATGGTGGTTGCGGGCCTGGCAGGCCACGCGCCCCAGGACGTCCGTCGTCTTCGCGGCGACGTCGTACGTGCGAATGGCGGAAGGCACGGCCTCCTCTTCTCGGGCTGCTTGCTGGTTGCTGCTTGCTGGGTGCTGGATCTGGCTGCCGATTGCTGCCTGCTGGGGCTGCCGCAGCTTGCTGGTGCTGGTGCTGGTGCTGGTGCTGGTGCTGGTGCTGGTGCTGAAAGCTAGCGCCGCTCGACGCTCGACGCTCGACGCTTGGCCCTCGGCCCTCGGCCCTGCTCAACGCTCACAAGCGTCGGACGGCGTGCACCAGGTGCCGGTACCCGTGAAACATGGTCACCCGCTCCGGCATCATGCCGACCCGCCTGGCCACGGCACGGCTCGGGCTGTTCTCAGGGCGGATCAGCGAGATGACCCGCTCGAACCCGAGGGCGTGGAAGGCATGGTCGCGCACGCCACGGCCGGACTCGGCGGCGAACCCCCGCCGCCAATGGCTCCGGTGGATCAGCCAGCCCACCTCCGGCTCACGGACGCCATCGACGTCCTGCATGGCGAGACCGACCTGGCCGACTCGGGCCCCGGTCGCGCGCTCGACGACCATCCAGAGCCCGTGTCCGTCCCGGGCATACCGGTCGAGTTGGCGCTGCAGCCAGCGGCGGGCTTCGAGCGGGGTGAAAGCGTGGGGATAGAAGCGCATCGTCTCCGCGTCGCCCACCATGTCGGCCACGAACGGCAGGTCGGATGCGCCGAGCTCGTGGAGCAGGAGTCGCTCGGTCTCGAGCACGACGCGGCCGGCCGGCGGTTCCACGACCGGGTCGAAGGCCCAGCCCGGCCCGAGGATCTGGGTCAGGTGATGCTCGAGATGCACGACGTAATCGGCCATCAGCTGGCCCAGCGTCGCCGGCACGGCGCTCGGCACGGGACGCAGCGCGATGACGTCGAGACTGTGGTGATCGAACTCCCGATCGCGCCGGTCGGGAGGGACCGCCTCCATCACGTGCGCCAGGTGACGGTTGTACGCCACCCAGAGGTCGATCAGATGCGTCCACGAAGCGCCGCCGTACCGCTGCGCGAGCACCCAGGCGTCCTGATCGTACCCGGGGAACACCAGCTCGTCGGCCTGCTGCGCCCGCACGAAGCGTTCGTGGTTCACGCATGCCGAATCGATCAGGTGGCCAAGCACCTCCTTCGACGACCACTTGCCCGGCGCCAGGGCGTCTGCAGCGCCGGCGTCCGTGAGCCGGCGGAGTGCCGGCTCCGCGCGCGCCAGGTCCTCCCGAAAGGCAGCGATGTAGTCGACCATGGTCTCCATCGTGCGGCGCAGCTGTCAGAAACTAACGCAAGCGGTCACCCTCGGACGGCCGGGGCCGCGCGTGCTGGCGGGCGTCCGGACGACGCACGCACCGATTCCGCCGCGCACCCGGATAGTGGCCGAGTCGCTGAAGAGGCGCCGCCTTTCGGCCTGTGAACCGGCCGTAAGGCGCGTCGCCGGGCCCCGTGATCACGAGTCGGGAGTAATCCCGCCTTGAAAAGGCCCTGACGGGGGGCCAAGATGCGGGACCACCCTGCGACGGCGAGGAAGACCGGCTTGCGGCCCACGGACGTCTCCAATCCGCAGTACTACCATAAGGTTGTCGACTGCCAGTGGGCCTGTCCGGCGCATACCAACGTCCCGGAGTACATCCGGCTCATCGCGCAGGGCCGGTACACCGAGGCCTATCTGGTGAACCGGGAGTCCAACGTCTTCCCGGGCATCCTCGGCCGCACCTGCGACCGCCCGTGCGAGCCGGCCTGCCGGCGGGGCCGCGTGGACGGCAAGCCGGTGGCGATCTGCCGGCTCAAGCGCGTTGCCGCCGACCACCGCGACGAGATCGGCCACCTGCTGCCCACGGCGCCGGCGCAGAAGAACGGGAAGCGGATCGCGCTCGTCGGTGCCGGACCCGCGTCCCTGACCGTCTGCAACGACCTCATGCCGCTGGGCTACGAGTGCGTCATCTTCGAGAAGAACGCTTCGCCCGGCGGCCTGATGCGGATCAACATCCCGTCCTTCCGCCTGCCCGCCCAGGTCCTCGACGAGGAAGTGAACTACATCCTCGACATGGGCGTCGAGGTGCGCTACAACACGCCGGTCACGAGCCTGCAGGATCTCCTCGCTCAGGGGTTCGACGCGATCTTCGTCGGGAGCGGCGCGCCCAAGGGGAAGGAACTCGATGTCCCCGGACGCCACGAGACCGACCGGATTCACATCGGCATCGAATGGCTGGCCAACGTGCACTTCGGCCACATCGACCGCATCGGCGAGCGGGTGCTGATCATCGGCGTCGGCAACACGGCCATGGACTGCTGCCGCACGGCGAAACGCCTCGGCGGCCGCGACGTGAAGGTCATGGCCCGCCGGACCCGGAAGTACTTCAAGGCGTCGCCCTGGGAACTCGAGGACGCCGAGGAGGAGGAGGTCCGGATCGTCGAGAACCACGCGCCGAAGCGATTCATCGTCGAGCAGGGACGGCTCACGGGGATGGAGTTCGAAGTGCTGCGCTGGTTCGAGAAGGACGGCCGGCAACGGAGCGAGGTGATCGACACGGTGGTCGTCCCGTGCGATGACGTCATCCTGGCCATCGGTCAGGAGAACGCCTTCCCCTGGATCGAGCGCGACATCGGGCTCGAGTTCGGTGAATGGGACATGCCGGTGGTGGACCGGACGACGTTCATGTCCACGCGGCCGGGCGTCTTCTTCGGCGGCGACGCGGCGTGGGGGCCGGAGAACATCATCTGGGCCGTGGAGCACGGACACCAGGCGGCCATCTCCATCCACCAGTACTGCCAGGGACGTCCGGTGTCGGACCGGCCGCCGGTGGGCATGACGCTGACCAGCACCAAACTGGGCATGCACGCCTGGCAGTACAGCAACGACTACAGCGCCGTCCCGCGGCAGAAGATGGTCCATGCCGACCTCAAGAGCCGTTTCGAGGGGCTCAACGTCGAGGTCGAACTCGGCTTCACCGCCGAACAGACGGCGCGCGAGGTGGAGCGCTGCCTGAACTGCGACGTGCAGACGCACTTCACGGCCAACCTCTGCATCGAGTGTGACGCCTGCATCGACGTCTGTCCGGTCAACTGCCTGACGATCACTCCGGACGGCGAGGAGGCCGACATCCGGACGCGCCTCTCGGCGCCGGCCGTGAACCCGTCGCAGGCGCTGTTCGTGTCGCCATCCCTGCCGCAGACCAGCCGCGTGATGGTGAAGGACGAGGATCTCTGTCTCCACTGCGGGCTCTGCGCCGAACGGTGCCCCACGGCCGCGTGGGACATGATGAAGAGCGACATCCTGCTCCCATATGCGGGTGCGAGCGCCGCGCGCAGGTCGCCGAGCGCCGTGGGCGCGGCATAGGCCGGATACTCACGTCTCGCCACTCATGTCAGGCATCAACGACTTCTGCTTCAAGATCGGGACCGTCAACGGGACGGGCTCGGCGAGCGCGAACGCGCTCCTCATGCAGGCCATCTTCCGCATGGGGATCCCGGTCGTCGGCAAGAACGTCTTTCCGTCGAACATCCAGGGGCTGCCGACCTGGTACGAGATCCGGGTGAGCCAGGACGGCTACACGGCCCGCACGGCGCCGTTCGATCTCATGGTCGCCATGAACCCCGGGACCTATGCCCGCGACGTGAAGGAGATCGCGCCGGGCGGCTGGCTCATGTACGACTCCTCGTGGCCGATGCCCAGGGCGCTCCTGCGCGACGACATCACGGTCATCGGCATCCCGCTCGGCGAGATGTGCAACGCCACCTTCAAGGGCGACCGCGAACGGACGCTGATGAAGAACATCGCGTACGCGGGCGCGCTGGCGGCGCTGCTCGACATCGACATGGACGTCGTGCAGGCCATGCTGCAGGAGAAGTTCGGGAAGAAGAAGCACCTGCTCGATTCCAACCACAAGGCGATCCGCCTCGGCTACGACTACGCGCGAGCGCACCACGACTGCCCGCTCCCGTGCCATCTGCAGCGGCTCGACCGGACGCGCGACCACATCCTCATGGACGGGAACACGGCCGCGGCCCTCGGCGCCGTCTATGCGGGGGCGACGGTCGGGGCGTGGTACCCGATCACGCCGGCCACGTCCCTCATGGAGAACTTCCGCGCCTTCTGCGAGCAGTTCCGCAGGACGGCCGACGGGAAGCGCAACTTCTGCATCGTGCAGGCTGAGGACGAACTGGCGGCGGCGGGGATCGTGATCGGCGCCGGCTGGATGGGCGCCCGCGCCTTCACGCCGACCTCGGGCCCGGGCATCTCGCTCATGAGCGAGTTCGTCGGCCTCGCGTACTACGCCGAGGTCCCGGCGGTCTTCTTCGACGTGCAGCGGACGGGGCCGTCCACGGGGATGCCGACGCGCACGCAGCAGGCCGACCTGCTCTCGACGGCGTACCTGTCGCACGGGGACACCAGGCACGTGCTGCTGTTCCCGGCCAACCCCGAGGAGTGCTTCACGATGGCGCGCGA
Source organism: Gemmatimonadaceae bacterium (assembly GCA_013360595.1). Taxonomy (GTDB): domain Bacteria; phylum Gemmatimonadota; class Gemmatimonadetes; order Gemmatimonadales; family Gemmatimonadaceae; genus JABWBJ01. The sequence goes on from JABWBJ010000053.1 coordinate 8,895, forward strand.
CGCCTTCGATCTGGCCGAGCGGTTCCAGACGCCGGTGTTCGTGATGATGGATCTCGACATCGGGATGAACGACTGGATGTGCAAGCGCTTCGAGTGGGACGATGCGTATCGCCCCGACCGCGGCAAGGTGCTCGACCGGGCGGCGCTCGAGAAGGTCGAGAAGTTCTTCCGCTACGTCGCCACCAACGGCGACGGCGTCGCGGCGCGCACGCTCCCGGGCGTGGATCCCAGGGGCTCGTACTTCACGCGCGGGTCCGGGCACAACAAGCTCGGCGGCTACACCGAGGACGCGGACGAGTACCGCGAGGTGGTCGACCGGCTGGTGCGGAAGCTCGCGGCGGCCGGCGAGGCGACGCCGGCGCCGGAGATCGTGCTGTCGGAAGGGGCCACCGCCGGCGTGGTCACGGTCGGCGGTTGCCGCGGCGCGGTGCTCGAGGGACTCGATCGCCTGAAGGAGCAGGGGATCGTGCTGGACTACCTGCGCGTGCGCGGCTTCCCGTTCAACGCCGCCGTGCGCGACTTCCTCGCGCGCCACGAGCGGCACATCGTGGTCGAGCAGAACCGCGATGGCCAGCTCCGGTCGCTGCTGATCCTGGAGACCGGCACCGACCCGAAACGTCTCGGATCGCTCTGCGATTACGGCGGCCTGCCGCTGGGCACCAACCGCGTGATCGAAGGCGTGAAGGCCCTGCTCGAAGGAGTGCCCGCATGACGTCGATCCCGAAGCCCAGGGTCCAGCACCCGTCGTCGACGCGCAACGCGCTGGGCCTGAGCCGCCGCGACTACGAGGGCGGCATGTCCACGCTCTGCGCCGGCTGCGGCCACGACTCGGTGACCGCGGCGCTGATCGACGCGTTCTGGCAACTGGACATCGAGCCGCACCGGGTCGCCAAGTTGAGCGGCATCGGCTGCTCGTCCAAGACGACGGCCTACTTCATCAACCAGGCGCACGGCTTCAACTCGGTGCACGGCCGGATGCCGGCCGTGGCGACGGGCGCCAACGCCGCCAATCGCGAGCTGTACTTCGTGGGCGTCTCCGGCGATGGCGACTCGCTGTCCATCGGTCTGGGTCAGATGTGCCACGCCATCCGGCGCAACGTCCGCATGCTGTACGTGCTGGAAAACAACGGCGTCTACGGCCTGACCAAGGGGCAGTTCTCGGCGTCCGCGGACATCGGCTCGAAGTCGAAGAAAGGAGAGCCGAACGTCCAGCCCCCGATCGATCCGGTGCTGCTGGCGCTGACCCTGGGCGCGTCGTTCGTCGCCCGCAGCTTCTCGGGCGACAAGGCGCAGCTCGTGCCGCTGCTCAAGGCCGGCCTGATGCACGGGGGATTCGCGCTCGTGGACGTGATCTCCCCGTGCGTCACGTTCAACGACCACGAGGCCAGCACGAAGAGCTACCTGTACACGCGGCAGCACTACCATGAGGTGGCGCCCGTGGACTTCGTGCCGCTCCGGCGCGAGATCGCGGCCGCGGGGCCGGTGGAGGGGGGCGGTGCCGTCCGGTCGGTCACGATGCACGACGGCAGCACGGTGCACTTCCGGATGCTGGCCGACGACTATGATCCCACCGATCGTGAGGCGGCATACCGGTACGTGCGCGCCGCGCACCAGCGCGGCGAGGTGGCCACGGGCCTGCTCTACGTGGACCAGGGGAACGCGGACATGCACGGCGTGAACGGGACGGTGGATCGCGCCCTCACGTCGGTCCCCTTCGAGGAACTGTGTCCCGGGAACGCGAAGCTGCAGGAGCTGATGGAGGAATACCGGTAGGCGGGGGGGCGTTCGGAGCAACGAGGCTGCGAGGCAGGGAAGCGCCGCCCCCGGGGCGACGCTAGAAGCGGTACGACAGGCTTCCGAACGACTGCAGCATCCGGCCGTCGGCGCCGCGCTCGCGGTACATGGACAGCGTCAGGTACCACGAGCGGCCCAGTCCGGTGTCGAAGTCGGCGCCGACCCAGCGCAGCGTCACGGGCGCAGCGCCGTCGAGCGGCCGACCGTCCGAGCGTTCGCCGGCGGTCACGTCCATCCGGAAGCGCCCCCACGGCTGGACCTCCACGGCGGCCGATCGCAAGGCGCCGTCCGCCTGCGTCCCCG
>JABWBJ010000054.1 GCA_013360595.1 Gemmatimonadaceae bacterium
CGGCTGACCGCGGAGACCTCGACCCGGCTGAGCGGCTATGACTTCGCCAACACCTTCGACGGCGCGGGCAACGCCCTGGAGTTCCGCGACGAGGCCCACACCTACAACGCCGACAACCAGCTTGTCGGGCCGGGAACGTATGCCTACGACGGCAACGGCAACCCGACCACCTGGGGCGGGACCGCGCTGACCTGGGACGTCGAGAACCGCCTGACGGCCTACGGCAGCGCCCTGACCGCCGGCTACCGCGGCGACGGCCTGCGGGCCTGGAAAGACGACGGTACGACCCGGACATACTTCCTCTACGACGGGATCAATGTCCTCTGCGAACTGGACAGCAGCGGCACGGTGATCGCCAGCACCACCCACGGCGCGCACGGCCTGCTGAGCCGCGGCAGCACCCAGTACCAGTTCGACCCCCTCGGCGACGCGGTGCTGCTGCTGGACGGCAGCGGCGCCGTCACCGCCCACCAACTCCACGACGCCTGGGGCAACCCGCTGATGACAGCGGTAGGCCCGCATGGCTACCGGGCAAGGTACGGCTACTACACCGACCAGGAGACGGGGCTGATAGCCCTAGCCTACCGGTACTATGAGCCGGGGGTGGGGAGGTTTTTGAACAGGGATCCGGTGGGGTTTGAGGGGGGAGTGAATCTGTATGGGTATGTGGCGGCGGAGCCGATTGCAGCGGTCGATCCTGACGGCCTCTTGCTGCTGGGAGCCATCTGGGGGTTCACCAAGTCGCTCTGTCAGCAGTTAGCGGAGATGCTGTGCGGCAAGCGTTCGGCGCTCTCGGTCTCGAAAGGGCTGTGGAACTTGTTCCTGGGTGCACTTGGCGACATGGTTGTTCCGGGAGCAGATGCCAGTGCTGCCGCCAGTGCGGTCCTGGGGGCAATAGTCGGGACCGGTGGTGACATCATTGCGGATGCTTACGATTTCTGGCAGGACCCGTATGCTGGAGGAGGGCGAGGGCTCAGTCCGATAGTCCGGGATGCTCTTGTGGGGCTGATAACGGGTGCCCTTGCCGGCCTCGCTGTCGACGCAGGCTACTCTGCTGCGTTACCCGCCGCGGCCGCCGGAGGATGCATCATGGGGCTTGTGATAGGCCTCAGCAACTGCTCGCAATGCTGAGGGAACCCACAGCCGTTATCCACCGCACGGCATGGCGCTTGTGGTTGGTCAGTGCCGCTAGCGCGGCGTCGCTTACGGCACTTGCCCCTGTCCCGCTGCGGCCGGTAATGGCGGTCACCTGGTTGTGGTGGCATGCCGTGGCGGGCTTCGTGCTCGGCCGGCGCACCCGCCGGATCGTGCGTCTTTCAAACGATACGAGCGCTTGGACGCTGCATCGTCTGTCGGGCCCGGCCGAAGTGCTCGACCGACGGTCCATTGTCTGCGGTCTGCTGTACCACACATGCGAGACAGCCTCGCTCCGGAGACGGGCGCGACTAACACTCACCGTGCTCCGCGGCACCTCCTCACCGGATCGACCACGACTTCGATCGAGTCTCGGTCAGCAGGTATGGCTTCAGGTTCTTACCACCCGTGGCGCTTTCACCATCGACGAACCGGGGGCGGTCTCGGTGGCGGTTGGCGACCTCCAGGAACACGATACCAGCGCGTTGCGGGCGCCACAGAGCACGGCCGGCGACTGGCAGCCCGCGACCATAATAGGTGAGACGCCTCGTTGGGTTGCGGCTCACCGTTTGCTCGCCAATGCGGGGGCCCTGGCTCTGGGGTTTGCCACCGTGGTGGCCACGGTTCTGGGTCCTCTCCTAGTACTGGCTGCGGTGCAAGGTGGCCTGAGGAGCGCCGACTTGCTCCTTGTCGCGGCGCTGTACTCGCTGAATGCAGTGGTGGCGAGCTGGCTGATCGGTCGCCAGGCCGCGCGCCTCAATGAATCGGGGGCGATCCGTTTCGCGGCGACTGACGCCGGCCTCGCGGTGCGCAATGGAAAGGAGATTGAGCTATTCCCATGGCAAGCCGTGGCGGGACCGGTTCGATGCGCTTACCTCCCGCTGAGCCAATGCCAGGTGATCGTCACCTCGGACAGACGGTGGGTAGTGTGCGCCGGAGGTCCGGAGACTTGGAGGTTGCTCCGTGATATCCGGGCCAGCGCGCGCGCCGCGCAAGGTGAAACATGATCTCGCGCCGCCGGCGCTCACCACCTGCCGGTTGGGACTACCTCGCCAACGGGCTGCTGGCGAAACAGACCATACCGAATGGCGCCTTCACCGACTCCGCCTACGACGGCGCGAACCGGCTCCGGGAGCTGCTCAACAAAGACCCATCGGGTGATGTGCTGGCGGCCTACGGCGAGACGGCCTACCGGCCGACCGGCGACCTGGCCTCGTGGCTCCAGCCCCGCCTCGCGGCTGGCCTGGCAGGACTCGGGCAAGGATGCCCGAGCTACATCTCGCGACCCTCGGCGACAGCACAGGTCCCGCCGCAGGCGGCAGACCAGCCGGACCGATGGGAACCACCAGACCACCTCGTTCGCTTACGATGCCAAGGGGCGACGCCGCGGGGCGGCTGACCAGCCCTGGCTACGGTCTCGGCAGCGCGAGCTGGGACTACCTCGCCAACGGGCTGCTGGCGAAACAGACCACCGACCAGGAGACGGGCCTGATAGCCCTGGCCTACCGCTACTACGCACCGGGGGTGGGGAGGTTCTTGAATAGGGATCCGGTGGGCTATCGGGGCGGGATGAACGTCTACGCTTACGCCGGAGGGGCTGCAATGGAACGCGTGGATCCTGCCGGCTTGGCCTACGTGCATTGTAGGTGGAATCACTGCCAAGTGGTGTTTGAGGGCACGGGCTGCGACGATGACCAACCAGGGACTCCCGAGGATGCGGCCGGTCTGTTTCCGTCATCTCCGTGGGGCATCATCGTCGGCAGAGGGAGCGTGATGCCCAATCCCACGAATGGCGGAATAGCCTGGAGGATCACTGCCAGCGAGGACTTGCTGTGCGAGTGCATTAAGCAGATGAGAGGTCGTCCCTATCTGGTTGGTCTCTACAACTGCATTTCCTTCGCGATGGAGGCCAAAGCCTGCGCTGAGCTCAGCGAGGCGTTCAAGCGTGCAAGCCAGGGCATCTACGACATAATCGGCATCAACGGCGCGCAATGACGGATCGCCCTCCCGTTGTACTTGATCGGCGGGCTTCATCGCAGACTGACGCTCTGCGAGCAGGCTGGCTGGAGTCGCCCGAGATAAGACGTCGTTGTGGCGCGGCGTGCGGACTGGCACTCCTGGTTGCGGTACTAGGGGGGAGGCAGTTGGCCTATGCGCACGCGGTTGCGGTGGCCAGCCCGCCCAACATGACTGCTGCATGGGTGCATCACAGGGTAGCCGACCTCACCGGTTGGCCGGCTGCACCACGGTACGTCCTAGCCGATCGGCAGGGACAGGCGACCGAAGTCTGGTCGCTCGACGTCGCGGCTGGGACCGTGGTCTGGCAGGACACCGACGTCGCCTGCAGCCGCGCGGGTAGATCTCGTACTTGGGTCTCCTCGCCCCTCCCGGGTGTACCGGTCGTCCGTCGTCTCATAGCGGGGCGGGAGTTATTCGTGGCCACCGGCCGACGCGACCGATGGACCGCGCCGAGCTACGTTGCCATGACCGTGGACGGGCTAGTGGTGGCGCAGGGTAGCGGCGAGGCCAGGCTGCAGCGGTCGACTGGTAGGATCGTGGTTCGTGCAGCCGACGGCACCCTTCGCGATGCGGGTGGCGGACCGGCGCTCGGCGTCGAGCTAGCACCCGATACGATCGACTGGGACTTATTGACCGGAACGGAGGCGGTGGTGGCGGCGACGCCGCAGGGTGTCGAACGGCACGACGGCCAGCGGATTCGCCTGCTGGTTCGGACGACCAGAGTAGTCAGCGTCTGGGCCGATCACTATCTTCCCTACGTATGGGTTGTGACCTGGGGAAGCAAGTTCCACCGCCTGTCGTGTCTTGATCTCGAAGGGCGTCGCGTCGGCCCCAGGGTCTGGGTGGTTTCGCCGCCGCACCTAACGCCGCTGGGCTTCCTGCGGCCCGAGGACCGCCACAGTCTTGCGCTGCTAAGCGCCAGAACAGGCAACTGAAGAAGGCGGCAACCGCACCGCGGTGGTCGTCCCCCCGGCGCTGGCGCGGACGCACGCCGGCTCGTGCCGCTATTGCGGCGGTGAACTGCCGGACGGGCGAGACGTTCATTTCTGTCCGCATTGCGGGCAGAACCTCACCGTCAAGCAGTGTCCGGCCTGCAGCACCGAGCTCGAGGTCGAGTGGCAGTTCTGCATCACCTGCGGGCGGCAGGTCGAATAGGCGGCGGCCTGCACGCACCCTTCCGCGCGCGCATATTCCGGGGAAGGTCGTCCCGGAACTTCAATGGCCCCTGAATCGGACTCCCCCGGTCAACCGGGGGGCTCGCTCGCTCCGCTGGACCGTGCGGCGCTCGAACGCGTCATGGCGCGCGCCGCCGAGCTGCAGGCTCGATCGGCGGATGCCCCGGAGCATCTCACCGACGCTCAGATCCTCGCGCTGGGTTCCGAGGTGGGGATCTCCTCCGACCATCTGCGGCAGGCCCTGGCCGAGGAGCGGACCAGGGTCGCGCTCCCGGACGAGACCGGCGTGGTGGGAAGCTGGTTCGGTGCGAGCCACGCGGTCGCGTCACGCGTCGTGCCGGGGAAGCCGGCCGACGTACTGGCGCAGCTGGACGGTTGGATGCAGCGTGAGGAGTTGCTGCGCGTCCGGCGGCGCATCGGCGACCGGCTGACCTGGGAGGCGCGGCGCGACTTCATGGGGAGCATGCAGGCGAGCTTCAACATCGGGGGACGCCCCTACGCGCTGACACCCGCCGCCGAGGTCGGGGCGACTGTGGTGGCGGTCGATGCCGCGCGCGTCCTGGTCCGGCTCGAGGCGGATTTCGGGAACAGCCGGCGCCGGAACGTCGCGTGGGCCGGTGGGGTCGCCGGGCTTGGCGCGACGTCGGGGGTCGGGGTCGTTGCTCTCTCCACGCTGTCGGCCGAACCGGGCGCCCTGGTGATTGGAGCCGTCGTGGGGAGCGTCTGGACGGGGGTCGCCGGGCTGGTCGCGTCGGCCGTCGCCCGGAGCCAGCGACGCAAGGTCGCCCGGGGGCAGCTCGCGCTGGAGCAGATCCTGGACCGGCTCGAGCATGGCGAGATCCGGTCGTCGAAGTCACCATTGATGGAGTTCCTTTCCTCGGTGCGCTGACCATGCCCGACTCGCGGCCTGTCGTGGTCCTCGCTGTGGCGGCGACGTTCGCGTCGATGGTCGCCGCCGGCAGCGGAGGCGCGCAGGGCACGGACCGTCAGCTCGCGTCACTCAGGGCGAGCCGCGTCGCCGGCACGGTGTTCGATTCGATCACCATGCGGCCGCTCGCGCAGGCGGTCGTCCAGCTCGCCCTCGTGCCCGCTCGGGGGATGATCGCCACCGTGCGCTCCACGGTGACCGACTCCAGCGGCCGCTACGAGTTCCCGGGTGTTTCGCCCGGGACGTACCTGCTCGGCTTCCAGCATGTAGCGGCCGATTCACTCGGGTTGCGCAGTCCGGTGCATCGCCTCGATGTGCGCACCGAGAGTGTCGTCACCGCCTCGATGGCGGTGCCATCGATGGCCGGGCTGATCCGGACCGTGTGCGGCCGGGACGGCGTGAAGGACTCGCTGTCGGTGCTGCTGGGGAGCGTGCGCCATGCGCAGGCCGACACGGCGCTCCCAGGGGCGTTCGTCTCCATCCGGTGGGGTGAGGTCCTGCTGGGCCGCGGGCAGATGCAGCGTTCGACGCCGATCGTCGACGCGTTTGCGAACGAGGAGGGCTGGTACTCGGCGTGCGTTCCCGGCGACGTGCCGATGACCGTGCGCGCGGCGCACGGCACGGATCTGTCGGGGAGCATCGAGTTCGGCGTGCCGGCGCACGCCGTGCTCCGCCGTGATCTCTACGTCGGCGCGGCGAGCGCCGAGGTGAGGACGGCCGACAGCACGGCCGAAGCGCGTGCCGCGGCGGAGCGGATCATCGAGCGGGGCACCGGGGAGGTGCGGGGCCTGGTGCGCGCGGTGGACGGCCGAGCGATCGCCGGGGCCCGCGTGGCGCTGCTGAACGGAACCGGCGAGACCCGGACCAACCAGCGGGGAGAGTTCGTCCTGCGGGGCCTGCCGCTGGGGACGCACATGATCGAGGCGTGGGCCATCGGGTACCTGCCCGGACAGCAGATCGTGGACATCGTCGAGTTCCGGCGCGAACCGGCGGAGATCGAGCTGTTCGACGTCTCCGCCTACCGGCTGGACACCGTGCGGGTGGCCGCGGCGCGCCGGCTCGAGGCCACGGTGCGGGCGGGTTTTGAGCGGCGCCGCCGGTCGGGGTCGGGGATCTTCCTCGACGAGACGGCGCTCGACTCGATGCGGGCCATGACGTTCAAGGACCTGCTGCGCGGAATCGCCGGGGTACAGTTCGTGAGGGGGCGCCGGCCGGACGACATCTGGGACGAACACATCGAGTTCTCCACCGGGCGCTCGCGGCCGTGCCTCCCGGTGATCTACCTGAACGGGGCCCAGCTGGTGCAGGACCGCACGGATCTCGACGTCCTGGTGCCTCCCTCGTCGGTACAGCGCATCGAGGTCTACCACCGGGGCGTGGCGATCCCGGCGGAGTTCGCGTCGGCCAACACGTGCGGCGTGCTGGCCATCTGGACGGGACCGCGGCGGCGCATGTAACGACCGGGCGCCGAGCGCCCTTGTGTCGGAGCGGCCGCCGCGCATCTTGCGGGCGCCATGCTCACGACGCGCGACACCCCGACTTCCACGCGAGCACCTAACGAATCGCTGGCCCTCATGCTGGGCGGCGGCGGCGCCCGCGGCGCGTACCAGGCCGGCGTCCTGCGCGCGATCGCCCGGCGCCACCCGGACCTTCGGCTCCCGATCCTGACGGGGATCTCGGCGGGCGCGGTCAACACCACCTTCCTCGCGGCTCAGGTCGCGCCGATCACCGAAGCCACCGAGCAGCTGGTGAAGCTCTGGCTCGGCCTGACCCCCGATCAGGTCTACAACGTCCAGCCGTATTCGTTGTCGCTGAACACCCTGCGGTGGGGGCTGCGGCTGGTCGGTGGTGGCCACGACCGGCGGAGGGAGCCGACGCGGGGCCTGCTCGATACCTCCCCGCTCCGGAAGTTCCTCCTGCGTCACCTGCCCCAGGACAGCGACGGCTCGTTGCCCGGGATCGCGGCCAACATCCGCGCCGGCCGGCTCGACGCCGTGGCCCTCTCGGCGACGAGCTACACGACGGGGCAGTCGGTCACCTGGGTGGAGGGGCGCAACGTCGAGCTGTGGCAGCGGCCGCAGCGCCGGAGCGAACTCGCCCGCATCACGGTGGAGCACGTCATGGCGTCGAGCTCGCTCCCGATGCTCTTCCCCGCGGTGCGCATCGGGGCCGAGTGGTACGGCGATGGCGGGGTCCGGCTCACGGCGCCGCTCTCGCCAGCGCTCCACCTCGGCGCCACCCGTATCCTTACCGTCGCGACGCGATACTCCCGGACACGGGCCGAGGCCGACCGCCCGCTCACGGACGGCTATCCGCCGCCCGCGCAGGTGCTCAGCGTTCTGTACAACGCCATCTTCCTCGACCTCATCGATGAGGACATCATGCGCCTCCAGCGCGTGAATCGCCTGCTCGAGGAGGCGCCGGAGTCCCAGCGGGAGGGCATGCGACTCGTCGACATCCTCGTGCTTCGCCCATCTCGCGACCTCGGCAAGCTCGCGAGCGAGTTCGAGCCGCGGTTGCCCAGGGCGTTCCGGTATCTGACGCGCGGCCTCGGGACGCGCCGGACCGCCAGTCCGGACATCCTCAGCCTCCTGATGTTCCAGCAGGACTACCTCCGGCGGCTGGTGGATCTGGGCGCCGCCGACGTCGAGGCCAACGCCGAGGCGATCGACCGGTTTGTGTCAGCCACCACGGCTGTAGCGGGTCCGCAACGGGGGCAGAGGTAGCGCGACAGAAGCCACCGACTGTATCCGATCACTTTGATCGTGTTGGTGTCGCTCGGTAACTCGCTTGCCCTCAGAGAGTTACGCCATCATTCGAAACGCGGGTGGATGCGGCGGCACGGAGGGTGCTTCCCTGCCGTGCGGCACGCCGGCCCGGTCAAGCTTTGTGGTAGCCCGCCCGCTCTCCACATCGCGCCTGGAGCAATCTGGGGCCGGGTTCGGCGAGCACAATTCACTGCGCAGCGCGACCCCCTTCCGCGCTGCTGTAACGGGCCGGGGCCGACGACGCCCCGGCCCGTTTCTCATTGAATGGCTCCCGGTCCCTGCCGAGGGCGCGTGATCGGTGCGAGGTTGTCGGGTGGCGTGATTCACATGACGCCGGGTCGTCCTAACAGGCAGCCTGTCGATCCTCCCGACCGCCCCATGAGCCAGACCCGACTCGACCCCGAGGAAGCACTCGCCGGTCCGCTCTATGCCGTCGCGGGCCTCCTGATCGCAATGCCCGTCGTGGACTTCGTGCTGAGCGTCGCCGCGCCGGCGCCGTCGAGTGTCCAGTGGCGGTTCGCGGCGGTGGGTCTGCTGTCGGGATTCACGCTCACGCCCATTCTGGGGATGGCGGTCGCGCTCACGGTGGCCGCGGTCCGACAGCACTATCTGGTGCAACGGCTGCTGGTGGCGACGTCCCTGCTGGGCTCGGTCGTTCTGCTGGTGCTCTGCGCCGGTTTCATCCTCGACGTTCTGCAGCTGAGGGTCTCCATCCCGGCAGAGGGCCAGGCCGCCTTCCGGAGCGCGTGGACGCGCGCCCTGCTCAAGCACCTGCTCGCCGCCGTCGTCCTGGCGTACCTGGGGTGGCGGGCGAGGCGCATGATTCCGAAGGGTCACCGGCCGAGGGAGCCCAGGACCGTGCACGTCGTCACCAAGTAGCGCCCGGACCAGCGGGGCGCGCTCTGCGGCGCGCCCCATGGCGTTCGTCCTTTCGTCACTTGCCGTGCCGGGCCGCTCGGCACGATACTGACATCGGGTGCGTTTCCCGGTTCCTGCGCGCCCAGGGGAGGAACGACGATGCTGTTCGCGCGGCTGATCGAATCGCAGCGTGCCGCGATCGTGCCCCAATCCATGCGCGAGGGGGCGGCCGTGAGCGCCGCCGTCCACGCCGTCCTGATCGGCGGCTACCTGGCGATGGGCGCCGACGTGGATTTCATTCGGCCGGAGCCAGCCGCGACGTTCTCGCCGGTGGAGTACCTGATTCCGAAGGACCGGATGCCCGCGCTGCGTCCGCAGCGTGAGACCGTCACCTGGACGAGCCTGACGCCGGGCCCTGCGGGAACCGGCTTCGACGCGGGATTGCGCGATGAACCGCGCGAAGAGCCGCGGCTCCGGATCGAGGTGCCCGCCGGCCGGAAGGAGGAGCTCGAGGTGGCAGCGATGGACGAGTTCTCCCAGCCACCGATCCCGCTCGGCGACTCGATCCTGACCGAGCTGCAGGTGGACAGCGCCGTGGTCCGGTACGAGAGCAGCGCGGCGCCCTCGTATCCCGAGTCGATGCTGCGGCGGCGCATGGAGGGCCTGGTGCTGGTCCAGTACGTGGTGGATACGACCGGGCATGCCGACACGACGACGTTCCGGGTGCTGTCGGCGACGCACGCCGACTTCGCGCGCGCGGTGAAGGCGACGCTCCCGTACATGCGCTTCCGTCCGGCGATGTTCGCGAACCGCCTCGTGCCGCAACTGGTGCAGCAGCCGTTCGCGTTCAGGATCCAGGACACCGCCACGTCGCGGACCACCCGTCCGCCGGGACCCGCAGGCGCGGCCGGACCCGCCGGCGCCGCGGGCGCCTCGACGCGCTGAGCCGCTACCGGTTCCCGAGCGTCACGACCTCCCAGTACGACGACCACCCGCTGCGTTCGCGCTCGGCGAAGTCCGCGAGCCGCTGCACGAGCTGCGTGCTCACGTGGTCCGGCTGGTTGAGCGGGTGCGGCTGGCCAAAGCCGCCGCCGAAGAACGAGCGGATGATCAGCGAGCGATCGGTGCGGGGGAGGCGTGCCGCCGTGGACGCGAAGACCGGGAAGGAGCCGTCGCGCCAGATGTACATCTCGACGTTCGACACGTAGAGCGCCGACACGTGCAGTCCGCGCGCCGCGATCTCGCGCCCGATCGCGGGAAAGGCCCGGCCTCCCGCCAGGTTGCCGACCACGGGAATGATGCCATCGCGTCCCTGCAGGGTCTTCACGAAGCGCCAATCGGACTCGCGGGCCAGGTAGCTGGCGTGGCGGCCCTCGAGGTCCCGGGCGAGAATCAGCTGCCGGAGCGTGGGATAGTAGAACCGCGGGGCCCGTCCCGTGCTGGTGAATCGCAGATCGAGTCCCTGGTCGATGAACGTGCGATGGAACCGGGCGATGGTCGCCGTATCGGTGACGGAGAGCGGGACGCCGTAGCGCATGATGGCGCGGAGGAGCGACCGCGTGGCTGTGCCGGACGTATCGGGGGGCAGGCTGTCCGCGGCGGCGATGAGCGCGTCGACCGGCACGTCGGTCCACCGGTCGACCGTGTCCGGAACCTGGCGGCCGGTCCAGCGCGCCAGATACTCGAGCCGGTTGCGCGACTGCTCGAAGAGCGCCTTGAAGAGCAGGTGCAGGAGCAGGTTGTCGCGCCGGATGTCGATCAGAAAGGCGACCTCGGGACGGATCGCCGCGATGTAGGAGAAGTTCTGGTCCGGACCGACGCCGATGTACGCGCCCCCGGTGACCCGGCCCTCGCGGAGGCGGGTGACGGCGTGCAGGTACGCCGTTTCGTTCGAAATGAGGTTGTCGGAGTCGAAGTATCCGGGCGCCTCGGAGAGCCGGGCCACGGTCGTGGCGAACGCGCTGTCGGCGCGGACGGAGGCGGCCTGGATGTCGCGCGTGGCGACGCCCCGGGCGAGTCCGGCGAGCGACACGAGCAGCAGCGCGCC
>JABWBJ010000508.1 GCA_013360595.1 Gemmatimonadaceae bacterium
AAGTCGCAGATGTCGATCATCTCCTGCACTTCGCCGAGGCCCTCCGGGCGGATCTTGCCCATCTCCAGGCTTACCAGCTCACCCAACGGTGCCTGGTATTCGCGCAGGATCGTGCCCAGGTCGCGCACGACGGCGCCGCGCTGCGGCGCGGGCACGGTCTGCCAGGTGCGGAAGGCGCCGGCCGCCGGTGTCCACGTCGACGACCCTACGCGGTGTCCGCGGCATATGCCTTGATGATGTCCCGGACGAGCCGGTGGCGGACCACATCCACGTCACTGAGATAGTGGAAGGCAATACCCTCGATCCCGGTGAGGATGCGCTCGATCTGGATCAGCCCCGAGTCCTCCCGCGCCGGGAGGTCCACCTGTGTCTTGTCGCCGGTGATGACGGTGCGGGAGTTCACGCCCAGCCGGGTGAGGAACATCTTCATCTGGGCGCTGGTCGCGTTCTGCGCCTCGTCGAGAATGACAAAGGCGTCGCTGAGCGTTCGGCCGCGCATGTACGCCAGCGGAGCGATCTCGATGATGCGCGTCTCGAGGGCCCGCTGCATGCGATCGGCGGGCATCATGTCCTCGAGCGCATCGTAGAGCGGCCGGAGGTACGGGTCCACCTTGGCCTGCATGTCGCCGGGCAGGAAGCCGAGGCTCTCGCCGGCTTCGACCGCGGGGCGCGCGAGGATGATCCGCCGCACGCGCTTCCGCATGAGCGCGTCGACGGCGGCGGCGACGGCGAGGTAGGTCTTGCCCGTCCCCGCCGGCCCGATCCCGACCACGATGTCGTTCTCGGCGATCAGCCGGAGGTACTCGCCCTGCCCCGGCGTCTTGGGCTGGATGACGCGCCGCACGCCGGGGAGGACGATGCGGTCGCCCGTGTCCGCGCCGTCACGCGACACCTCGAGCGTCATGCGGAGGACGTCGTCCGCTTCGAGCGGGAGCCGCTGGCGGGCGGCGTCGATCATGCGCTGGGCGATGGCGGTGGCGCGATCGACGGTTTCGGCCGGGCCGGACACCGTGAGCACGTCGCCGCGCAGCGCCACGCGGGCGCCGGTCTGCCGCGCCAGCTCGGTGAGGTTGCTGTCGTTGACGCCCGAGAGCGTCAGCGGATCGGCGCCCTCGACGTTCAGACGCTGGGTGACGGCGTCGTCAGGCATCGCGCGGCTCACCGGACCACGAGGTGCAGATCGGCCAGATCCTTCGCCGCTACCTGGACCGGCGCCCCCTCGAACAGCGCCCTGGCCGCCGTCGTCTTCGGAAAGGCGATCACGTCGCGCAGCGACGAAGCGCCGGCCAGCAGCATGGCCATCCGGTCGAAGCCGAGCGCGAACCCGCCGTGCGGCGGCGCCCCGGCCGCGAGGGCGTCGAGCAGGAACCCGAAGCGGCGCTGCTGCTCCTCGACCGGTATGCCGAGCAGCCGGAAGACAGTCTGCTGCACCGCCGGGTCCGTGATCCGGATGGAGCCGCTCCCCAGTTCGTTGCCGTTGTACACGGCATCGTAGTGCAGCGCGCGACAGCGGTCCGGATCCGATTCCAGGTGGCCGACGTCCTCAGGATGGGGCGACGTGAACGGGTGGTGGGCGAAGACGCGTTCACCCGTGGCGGGATCGGTCTCGAACAGCGGGAAGTCCACGACCCAGAGGAAGGCATGGTCGGCCACGCGCGACACGGAGCCGCGAGCGCAGAGCGCGGCGCGCAGCGCGTGGAGCGCCGGATGCGCCACGTGGTCCCGGCCCGCCACGGCCAGGAGCAGGGTGCCCACCGGGGTCTTCACCGCTTCGAGCGCTGATGCGCCGATCGCCTTGACGCCCTGCCCTTCCCATCCGGCCTCGGTGCGCCGCGCCCAGATCACGCCACCGGCGCCGGCATCCCTGGCCGCGGCTCCGAAGCCGTCGAGCTCCTTGCGGGAGAC
>JABWBJ010000509.1 GCA_013360595.1 Gemmatimonadaceae bacterium
GCCGGCGCAGACGGCGCCGCAGCCGGCCGCCGCCAACCCGCTTGCGATCCCGGTGCCGGAGGCCGGCACGCTGGTCGCGATCACCAACGCCAACATCATGACCGCCAGCCGCGGGAACATCATGGGCGGCACGATCCTGATCCGGAACGGCAAGATCGCCGAGGTCGGGACGAACGTCACCGTGCCGCCCGGCGCCAGGGTCATCGACGGGCGCGGCAAGTGGGTCACTCCGGGGATCATCGACGCCCACTCGCACACGGCCAACGAAGGCATCAACGAGGGGAGCCAGTCGGTGACCGCCGAGGTCCGGATGGAGGATGTGCTCCGCCAGGACGGGATCTCGCTGTACCGCCAGCTGGCCGGCGGCACGACGATGGTCAACATCCTGCACGGCTCGGCGAACACGATCGGCGGCCAGAACGCGGTGATCAAGCTGCGCTTCGGCCTCCCCGTGGACAGCCTGCGCTACGAGCACAGCGTCCCGGGCATCAAGTTCGCGCTGGGCGAGAACGTGCGGCGCACCACCAACGCCCAGTCCACGCGGTATCCGCGCTCCCGCCAGGGCGTGGAGGATCTCCTGCGCGAGTCGTTCATCGGCGCGCAGGAGTACCAGCGCGAGTGGGACGCCTATCACGCCGCGAAGGCGGCCTGGGACAAGGCCCCGGCGCGCACGCGCGGCGCCGCCCCGATCCCGCCCCGCCGGGACCTGGAGAAGGATGCGCTGGTGGAAGTGATGCAGGGGAAGCGGCTCGTGTACTGGCACTCGTACCGGGCCGACGAGATCCTGATGGCCCTGCGCGTGGCGAAGGAGTTCGGCTTCAAGCCGCACTTCACGCACATCCTCGAGGGATACAAGCTGGCCGACGAGCTGGCGGCCGCGGGGGCGACCGCGTCCACGTTCGCCGACATGTGGGGCTACAAGATGGAAGCCTGGGACGCCATCCCGCATAACGCGTCGCTGATGGCGGAGCGCGGCGTCATCGTCACGATGAACTCCGACTCGGACGAGCGCGCCCGCCGGCTGTATCAGGAGGCCGCCAAGGCCATGCGGTTCGGCGGCGCCTCGGAAGAGACCGCGCTCCGCATGATCACCCTCAACGCGGCGATCCAGCTGGGCGTGGACAAGTACACGGGTTCCATCGACGTCGGGAAGGATGCCGACATCGCGATCTTCAACGGCCACCCCTTCGCGCCGGCCTCGCGCGTCGACATGACGCTCATCGACGGCCGCGTCTTCTTCGACCGCAACACCGCGCCGACGCTCGAGTGGCTGATGCAACTGATGCGCATGCGCCCACGGATCACGTCGGACGCCGGAGGCACGCAATGAGCCGCACACGAGTCACGAGTCACGAATCGCGCGTCATGACGGGGCTGGCCGCGCTGCTGCTGGCGGTCACGCCACTGGCCGGCGGAGCGCAGGGCACCTTCGTCATCCGCGGAGGCACCGTGGTCCCGGTCACCGGGCCGCGGATCGCCAACGGCACGGTCGTGATCCAGAACGGCCGCATCACGGCCGTGGGGACGAACGTGCCGGTCCCCGCGGGGGCCACCGAGATCAACGCCACGGGCCAGTTCGTGTATCCGGGGCTGATCAACGCCGGCACGAACATGGGGCTCACCGAAATCGGCGGCGTGCCGGGACCGGTGGACACGCGCGAGATCGGCGACTTCAACCCACAGAACATCCACACGACCGCGGTCAACGTCGGCTCCGAGCACATCGGCGTCACGCGGGCCAACGGCGTCACGCAGGTGCTGACCGTGGGCGGCGGCTCGGTGCTCTCGGGCCTGGCCGGCCTGATCAACCTCTGGGGGTACACCAACGAGGAGATGATCGCGAAGGAGAAGGTCGCGCTGCAGCTGGCCTGGCCGAGCGCGGGCGGCGGCGGCCGCGGGCGCGG
>JABWBJ010000510.1 GCA_013360595.1 Gemmatimonadaceae bacterium
CTTCGGCGAGGTCGAGACCCACCGCGGCGAGTTGCGCATCCTGGTGCCGGTGCAGGCCCCACCCGGCACCACCCGCTTCGAGCTGTTCGCCACCAGCCAGGGCTGCTGGGATGGCGGCATCTGCTACCCGCCCACCACGCAGCAGGCCTCGATCGACCTTGCCGCGCCGCCGAAGAAGGCGGGTGGCTTCCTCGACAGCGTGCTCGGCGGACGCACCGGCGCGGCCCTGGTGGCGACGAAGGCGCGGAAGAAGCGCTAGATCCGCCGAGCGGGCGGCCGCGCACCCGCAGCGTTCCCGCTCAGGACAACGCCATCGCGCCGAAGCCCACGACGGCAAGCAGGAGCGTGCCGCCCAGCGCGAAGCGCACCCATTGGCCATAGCTGACGCCCGCGGCGAGCAGCACGGCCAACAGCGCCCCGTTGGTCGGCGTGAGCATCTCCATGAGGCCGGCGCCCGTCTGGTACGCCATGACCACCACATTGCGCGACAGCCCGACGAGGTCGCCCAGTGGCGCGAAGATCGGCATCGTGAGCGCGGCCTGACCGCTGACGCTCGTGACGGGAACGTGGATCAGGGCCTGCACGGGAACCATCAGTCCGGCCGTCACCATCGCCGGCACCTGGCTGAGCGGCGTGGCCAGCCCGTGCAGGATGGTATCGATCACCTTGCCGTCATTCAGCACCACCGACACTGACCGGGCGAGCGCGACCATGGTCGCCGCGGGGAGCATGTCCTGCATCCCTCGCAGGAAGGCCGTCGTCGTCCCGGTAACGCCGAGTCCGCCGATCAGCCCGGCCGCCACGCCCCCGAGCAGGAAGGCCGCCGACAGCTCGTCGAACCCCCAGCCAAGGACCATCACGCCGACGACGTAGGCGGCGAGCGGGAGCAGCAGGCAGGCCATGATCACGTGGTCGCGTCCCGTCATCGAGCGCCCCGTCTCCCCCGACTCATCGATCGGTTGCGGGTTACGGGCCGCATAGCGGAAGATCCACGCCACCCACACGGCCACGCCGACCGCCAGGGACGCCAGCCGGACGCCCGCGCCGGTGAGCGGGGGCAACTCGGCGAGCTTGAGCGCGATCCCCGCCTGGAAGGGGTTCGTCGGACCGAACGCGCTCCCGACGATCGCCGCGCCCGCGCTCATGGCCACGACCGTTGTCGCGTTCACGCCGATCCCCCGGCCCAGCAGGAGGAGCACCGGAATGAGCGGGATGATCTCCTCCTGCATGTTCTCGAGAGCGCCCATCGTGGCGAAGAACAGGACCACCCACGGAATCGCGAGTTGCCCGCGCCCCCGGAAGCGCCTGACGAGTGCCCCGACGACCACCGTGAGCGTCCCGATCCGGTCGACGACGATCCACGCCGCACCGCACATCAGGATCGTCATGATGACGTCGATCCCGGCCGCGAAGCCGCGCGGGACCGCCATCACGGTCCGGAACGGCCCCACCGGCGCCGCTTCCACGCGATGGTACGTCCCCGCGATCGCCACCCGCCGCCCCGTCCCCGGATCGTCCCGGCGCTCGTACTCACCCGCCGGCAGCACCCACGTCAGGGCGGCCGCAACGCCGATCGCGACGAGCAGCAGGACGACGGGATGAGGGAGTCGCACGCGAGCGGGGCGAAGGGTTGCCGGCCGAGGGGCGCGCAAAGCTCCCGCCGGAATGCGCATTCCACAAGCACCGTCGACTGACATCCGGTCCGCAACGCCAACCCGTGCGTCGCTCGGCGCCGGGCCCGTCGAGCCCTTGCCGCCCTCACTGCACGGGCCGAAGATGTACCACCCCAACGATCGATCCCATGCGCCGTTTTGCCGTCACCGGATTCCTCCTTCTTGTTCCCGCCAGCCACGCCGCCGGCGCGCAGGCGCAGGGCCGCGCGCTCTCGCAGCCCCTGCC
>JABWBJ010000511.1 GCA_013360595.1 Gemmatimonadaceae bacterium
GTGGCGGTCGCCGAGGCGGCTCGAGCCGGTCCGGGATCGGGCTGGCCCGTCGCCGTGGCATGTCCCCCATCGCCGCCATCGCCGGTGCGAATCATGTTGTCGGTCCCGAAGAGCACGATGGACCCGGTCGCGCGCAGTCGCACTTCCCCGCCGCGCCCGCCGTTGCCGCCGCCGGCCAGCGCCGCCACGGTGCTGTTGTGCTCACCGTCGCCGCCATTGGCGCCATGCTGTGCCTCGATGACGGCGCCGTTGGCGAGGATGAGATCTCCGGCGCAGTCCATCCGGAACGTGCGACCGGGACGCCCGTTGGATCCGAACTGACCGGACGCTGCCTGCTGCCGCTGCCGGAACCTCCACGTGCGGCCCGACGTGCGACAGTTCCCGCGGATCACCGCGGCCTGCGCGAACGCGTGCTGGGCGAGTCGCGGCGCGATGGGGAAATCGGCGTCGGTCAGCGTAGTGTCGTTGGTGACGATGATGTCGCCCGAACTCTCGGTGACGCCGGCGCCGAGTTCCATGGCGGACCCGGAGATGATGCGCAGCGGCGGCGGTTCATCCGTCGGCGGATCGGTGGCGCAGTCGTTCCGGACGTCGCCCTCGATGACGACGGCGCCGCCGATGAGCGTGAGCGGCACGCAGTCGCCCCGGACGACGCCCCGCACGATGAGGCTGTCCTGCGCCTCCAGGGTGAGCGCCGCGGAAGCGGTCACGGTGACCCCGGACGGAATGCTGACGCGCGCGAATCGTTGCGTGCCCGCGAGCGTGGTCGAGTTCGCCGGCTGGAACGTCGCCAGGGCCACGGTAATGGTCGCGCTTCCTGACTTGCCCTCGGCTGTCGCGTCGATCTGCGCCTGTCCCGGACCGACCGCCGTCACCAGGCCGGACGCGGAGACCGTGGCGATCCCCTGGCTGCTCGAGCTCCAGGTCGGCGTGCGCCCGGTGATCACGCCGCCGCCGGCATCGCGCATCGTGGCCGTGAGCTGGCTGGTTTCGCCGACCAGCAGTGTGGCCGCCGCCGGCGTGACTTCGATCGTCGCCACCGGGGTCGGAGGTTGGGGAGTGACGGGGTCGCCGTCGCCTCCGCCGCCGCACCCGATGAGCGCCAGAGCCGTCGCCACGTGACGCCCGGCTCGCATCCATTCCTGTCGCATCGTCCCTGATCTCCCGCCAGTGTGGTTCACCGCGTTCCGCGCGGTGCTGCGGCTTCCCCGGCTGCCGTGGTGCCTGTCGGGGAAGGGTTGGCGGGCGTATGATCCGGAACCGAGTCAGCAGCGAGTCAGCGAGGAGTCAACGGGGTGAGCGAAACCGAACTCCCGGTCCCGAAACTCGCGGTTCGCCTTTTCGGCGGAGCCGCCATCGAGCAGGGGGGCGCACCGCTGGCCGACCGGGCCGCCCACCGGCACGTGATCGCGTTACTGGCGGTGCTGGCGACCGCGCGCGGCCGGCTCATGTCGCGCGACAAGGTCGTGGCCCTGCTGTGGCCCGACGGCGAGCCCGAGGCCGTGCGACACCGGCTGAACGTCCTCCTGTACGACGTGCGGCGGATTCTCGGCCGATCCGCGATCGTGTCGGTGAACGATGCGATCCGACTGGATCCGGAGGCCGTGTGGGTCGACGTGGTGCGGTTCGCCGGGGCCCTCCGGCGAGGCGCCATCGACGAGGCGGTCGCGCTGTATCGCGGCGAGTTCCTCGACGGGTTCCACCTGGACGACGCCCGTGAGTTCGACGAGTGGGCGAGCGGGGAACGCCATCGCTTCGCGGGAGACCTGCAACGGGGTCTCGAACAGGCGGCGGCGCGTGCGGCGGCGGCCGGCGACCACGAGAGCGCCATCCGGCACTGGCGGCATCTCGCTCACCTCGATCCGCTCGGCGCCCG
>JABWBJ010000512.1 GCA_013360595.1 Gemmatimonadaceae bacterium
GGTCCGGATGGCGGCGGCGCTTCCCCCCACGCCGTTCGAACGCAACCGCTCCGCCACGAAGGGGCAGGCCACGTGAACGGCCGCCATCTCGCCCAGCGCCTTCAGGCGCTCGGCCGCGTGCGTGGCCACCAGCTCCTCGCCCCAGGTGACCGGCACTACCAGATCGAACCCCAGCAGGTGGCAGGCCCGCGCCAGCTGGACCGGGTCCGCGGGACGTGCCGCAAGGATGGCGTCGTGGCCGAGGATGACGGCGTGCAGGGGTGTGATCGTGGAGTCCATCGAAACGGCAGCGGGACGTCGCCTGACCTCATCATAAGGTACGGCGTGACCGCGCCCTCGGAAGCAGTCCCGACCCGGATCGATGTGCAATTCCGCGCGGTCTCCGGCTACAATTGTGGCCATGGTCGACGTCGTCGCGCTGGCCGCCGAGCTCCTGGCCATTGAATCGTCCTCGGGCGGCGAAGGCCGCGTCGTGGACTTCGTTTCCCGCTGGCTGGTGTCCCGCGGCTGGAATGTCACCGTGCAGGAGGTGTCCGACCGGCGCGGCAACATCTGGGCTTCGCGGGCCGGCGGCGGTGTCACCCTGTCCACGCACCTCGACACCGTCCCGCCGTTTGTCCCGCCGCGCCTCGACGGAACCCGGCTGTACGGGCGGGGCGCCTGCGATGCCAAGGGCATCGCCGCCGCCATGCTCGTCGCGGCCGACGCCCTCGCCGCCGATGGGGAGGATCGCGTCGACCTGCTCCTGCTCGTCGGTGAGGAGAAGAACTCCGACGGAGCGCGCGCGGCCAACCGGCTGCCTGCCACGAGCCGGTTTCTCGTCAACGGCGAACCGACCGAGAGCCGGCTCGCCAGCGGCGCAAAAGGCTCGCTTCGGGTGAAGCTCGTGACCCGCGGCCGCGAGGCCCATTCGGCGTATCCTGAGCTCGGCCAGTCGGCGATCGAGCCGATGCTCGACCTGCTCCCCGGAGTGCGCACGCTCGCGCTCCCGTCCGATCCGCGGCTGGGCGCGGGCACCGTCAATATCGGGGTGATCCGGGGCGGCACGGAGGCCAACATCATCCCGGGCCGCTGCGAGGCCGAACTGATGTTCCGGCTGACCGGCGACGTCGAGGTGGTCAGGCAGATGGTGGAGGCATGGGTCGCCGGCCGCGCCGAGATCACCTGGGGTTCCACGATCCCGGCCCGGTTCTTCCACACCATCCCGGGGTTCGAGACCGCCCCGATGGCCTACACCTCGGACATCCCCCTGCTCGACCGGTGGGGAACGCCGCTGCTCTTCGGTCCCGGCTCGATCCACGTCGCGCACACGCCGGACGAATACGTCGACATCGACGAACTGCGGGCCGCCGTGGGCGCGTACCAGCGGATCGTCCGGAGTCTGCTGGCATGACGGCGACCCGTCGCTGGCCCGTCGCCATCCTCGGCGCGACCGGAGCCGTGGGGCAGACGTTCATCCGCCAGCTCGCGGGCCACCCCTGGTTCGAGATCGCGGAGCTCGCCGCGCAGGCGGGCCTGCCCGCGGCCGCCCTGGAGGAAACCGTGCGGCGCTACAACGCCCAGGTCGCAAAGGGCGTCGATCCGGATTTTGGACGTTTTGGTCCGGGCCAACCGCTGCAGCCGGTCGCGGTCGCGCAACCGCCGTTCTACGCGGTGCAGTTCTTTCCGCTCACGCGCAAGAGCATGGGCGGCGTGGCCATCGACCGCGACTGCCGCGTGATCGACGCCCGCCAGCAGCCGATCCCCGGGCTCCTCGCCGCCGGCGAACTCACCGGACTCGCCGGCATCAACGGCAAAGCCGGTCTCGAAGGCACGTTCCTCGGGCCGTCGATGCTCACCGGGCGCATCGCCGGACGCACCGCCCTCCAC
>JABWBJ010000513.1 GCA_013360595.1 Gemmatimonadaceae bacterium
GTCGCTGATCCGGCGCCCGGTGAGCAACGCCACCTCGATGGCGCGCTCCCATTGCGCCCGGCCAAGCGTCAGGCGCGCCGGATCGAGCGCCTCGCACCAGCGACGCACCTCGTCGCCGGGAAGGCTGCGCAGCCAGCGGCGGAGGACGTCGCGGCGGCCGAGGTCCATCTCAGGCTCCTCGAAGAACGGCTCCATGAGCGCGCGCAGGTAGAACCCCGTCCCGCCGACCACCAGCGGGCGGCGCCCCGCCTTCGAGATCTCCGACAGCCATCCCGGAACCGCCGACGCCCAGTCGGCCGCGGAATAGCGATCGCCGGGTCCCGCCACGTCGATCCCGAAGTGGGGCACTCGCCCCCGCTCCCCGGCGCTCGGCTTCGCCGTGCCGATGTCGAAGCCGCGGTACACCTGACGCGAGTCGGCCGATACGATGGCGGCTCCCACCGCCTCGGCCAGCCGCATCGCCAGCGCCGACTTCCCGGACGCAGTCGGACCGCAGATGACGGGGAGGATCGGAGAATGCGGCAAGACAGGCCCAGGGCGGAATGACCGGGCAGCGGTCGACGGAAGAAAAGTACGCCCGGGCGCCCTGGGACGCCCCGGCGTGCCTGCACCCTCTGGCGGTCCCGGCCCGATCCTGTAGCTTCGCAGGCGTGGCGCCAGGTGGTTGCCGTCCGGCGCGGCAAAGGACGCCACGACCCGCTGGCGAGGAGGTTCCATGCGACCCTCGGCCATGCTGTTCCTGCGTGCACTGGGCGCCGCTTCGATGGCGGCGTCAGCGATGGCGTGCGGTGGAAGCGATGGCGGTACGCCTCCCCCTCCGCTGCCGGGCACTCCCGGAAACGTCCGGATCGTCACCGCCGCCGATCAGGCAGTGACGGTTGCCTGGGACCCCGCGACGAACGCGACCGGCTACAACCTTTACCTCGCGTCGCAGGCCGGCGTCACGAAGGCCAACTACACGGGCAAGCCCGATGGCCAGCGGCGCACCGGGGTGACGTCACCGGTGACGGTGACCGGCCTCGTGAATGGCCGCGCGTACTTCTTTGTCGTTACGTCGACGGGCGCGGGAGGCGAATCGGGCGAATCCGCGGAGGTTTCCGCGACCCCGGTGCCTCCGGCCCCCGCCGCTCCGTCGAACGCGCGCATCATCGCGGCGGGAGACCAGGCGGTCACCGTCGCGTGGGACGCGGTCGCGGGCGCGGCGAGCTACAACCTGTACCTCGCGTCGCAGGCCGGCGTCACGAAGGCCAACTACGCGACGAAGCCGGACGGCCAGCGCCGGACCGGCGTGACGTCGCCAGCCGTGGTGGCCGGCCTGGTCAACGGCCGGGCGTACTTCTTCGCGGTGACGGCGGTGAACGCCGGCGGCGAGTCGCCGGAATCGGGCGAAGTCTCGAGCACGCCTCAGCCGGCCTTCAACGCGACGACCAACACGGTGCTGCCTGGCGGCAACCAGGTGTACTCCTCGTTCACGGTCGGCGCGGGCGTCACCGTCACGGTGACCGCGAACACGGTCATCACGGTGACCGGAAACGTCACCATCAACGGATCGGTCACCGCCGACTGCCAGGGCATCGAGATCCGCTCGTCAGGCAGCCTTGTGCTCGGCGGCGTCATCAGCAATACGTGCACCGTGGCGCCGGCGGGCGCCGCCCCGGGCATCACGCTGGTCGTGGACGGCGCGCTCACCATCGGTACCGCGGTGTCGGCGCAGGACGCGATGGTGAGCACCGGGTCGATCCGGATCGCGGACACGGCGACGGAGAACATCGACCTGACCCCGCCGCCGGCCCTCCTGGCGTCGGCCGTGAACTGGGCGGCCAGCACCGGCGTCGCCGACACGGCGCTCACTGGCAGTGCGTCAGG
>JABWBJ010000055.1 GCA_013360595.1 Gemmatimonadaceae bacterium
GCGCGGCTCGACCACGCCCGTCCGGGCCGCCACGAGCCGCTGGAGATTGAGGCGCCGGTCGCCCGAGATGACCCCGAACACGCGGTCGCGATTGGCGGCCGACGTGAAGGCGATGCGCCCGCCGTCGTCGCGGGTCACGATGCCATGGCGCGCCAGTTCCTCGACGGCGGCCTGGAATGAATGCGACGTGACGCTGGAGACCGCTTGAAGGAGGGCGGCGTCCGCGGGTTCCCCGATCACGGCCGCGGCCTCGGCGACGGACCGGGCATCGACGCTGAGCTGGGACAGTCCGGACAGGGTGACGGTGCCGCGGATCACGACCTTGCCGGCGGGCGCCGGCCGACCGGCGGCGAACGTCTGCTGCAGGGCCTCGAACGACGAACTCGGCGCCACGTGCAACTCGTTATGCAGGCGGCGGACGAAGCCTTCGTAGCAGACCGCCGCGTCCACCGGACGCCCCGCCTTCACCAGGCTCCCGATGCGGGCCGTGAAGGCCGCTTCGTCGAGCGGCGCGACGTCGCACCACTTCGCGGACCAGTCCATGGCCGCCTTGCGGTCGTCCCGCCGTTCCGCGACGGCGTGGAGCGACCGGAACACCTGCGCCGCGGGGAGGCGCAGCGCCTGGCGCTCACGCGTCAACCACGCCGACCAGGCCGGTCCCCCAACGACCTCGAGCCCGTGGAGGAAGTCGCCGCCCCAGAGCACGGCCGCCTCCTCCCAGCGCTCGTGATGGACGGCCTCCTCGAACAGCCGCACATCGAGGCCGCACGCGTCGAGGACGACGCGAACGCAATCCGGTTCGGTGATCAGTCCGTCGCCCAGGACGGCGCGCAGCTCGGCCAGCGCCTGCCGCAGCGACTGCTTCGCGTGGTTGTCGCTCCGGTCCGGCCAGAACAGACCCGTCAGCTCCGCGCGGTCCACCGCCGCCGGCGACTGCCGCGCCAGGCGCGCCAGCAGTGCAAGGATCTTCCGTCGCCCGGTCAGGAGCGGTCCTGCGTCTCCGTTGAGCTGCAGGGAGCCCAGAGTAACCAGGTTGATCACAGGTGGCGCAAACGGTTGCGGAGTGGACGTTTGACGTCCGTAGGACGAACGAGCCGGTCCGGGGTCGCAAAAAGTGTTGAACACGCGCACGTCGCGCCAGTGGAAAACCATCTTTGTGACCAAATGCTCCCCTCCACGCCGCCTCCTTGCGGTCTGCCGCGAATCAGGGAGCTTATCGCGGTTGTCCGTGACCCTCCGATCTCACGCGAACATGAACACGCTCCTCGTGATTCTCCGCCTTGTGCACATCGCCTGCGGCGTCTACTGGGCGGGGACCATCTTCTTCTTCACCACGTTTCTTCAGCCATCGGTGAAGGACCTGGGACCCGATGGGGGGAAGGTCATGATCCGGCTGTTCGAGCGCGGCTATCTCACGGCGCTCCCCGTGATCGCGGTGGCGGCGGTCGTCTCGGGGTGGTGGATGCTCTGGATCGTTTCCAGCGGTTTCGAGAGCGCGTACATGGGCTCGCGCAACGGCATCGCGCTGAGCACCGGCGGGCTCCTTGGAACCGTGGCGCTCCTGGCCGGCCTGTTCGTCATGCGTCCCGCGGCGCTGCGGATCTGGGCGATCGCGAAGGAGATGCCGAAGGCCGACGAGAGCCGGCGCGGCGCGCTCATGGCCGAGATGGGGCCGCTGCAGGCGCGCACGGCGATGGCGGCGAAGACGATCTTCTCCCTGCTGGCGGCAGTGGTCATCCTGATGGCCGTCGCGCGTTCCCTGGCATAGGCGCGACCGTCAGGCGACCGCTGGCCGGGCGTCGGGCAGCCCCCGACGGTAGTTCCCCCGACGGGTGATACCCTCCGAGGGCGTCCTCATGGAGGCTCGTGACCCTGCCAAGGCCCTTCGATTCACTGCGGCATCTCGTCAGCAACACGCCTCTGCTGGCCATCCACGCCCGCGTGAACGGTGAGCCGCGCACCGTCTTTGCCAAGGCGGAGCACTTCAACCTCACCGGCTCCATCAAGGACCGCATGGCGTTCGCGATCCTTCGCGCCGCGTACGAGCGCGGCGACATCCAGCCGGGGGATCACATCGTCGAGGCCACGAGCGGGAACACGGGGATCTCGTTCGCCGCGATCGGCCGGGCCCTCGGCCACCCCGTCACGATCTACATACCCGACTGGATGAGCCGGGAGCGGCTCGACCTCATTCGATCGCTCGGCGCCTCGATTCGGCTGGTGTCGCGCGAGGAAGGAGGGTTCGTGGGAGCCATCCGCCTCACCGAGGCGCTCGCGCAGTCGGATCCGCGGGTCTTCCTGCCACGGCAGTTCGCGAACGACGACAACGTGCGAGCGCACGAGGAGTCCACGGGCCCGGAGATCCAGGAGCAGCTGCGCCTCGTCGGCCGGACGCCGGATGCCTTCGTCGCAGGCGTCGGCACGGGCGGCACGGTGATGGGGGTCGGGCGGTATCTCCGGCGGCAGCAGCCGTCCGTGCGGGTGCACCCCCTCGAGCCCGCGAGTTCACCGACGCTGTCCACGGGGCACAAGGTGGGGCAGCACCGGATCCAGGGGATCAGCGACGATTTCATCCCGCCGGTCGTGGACCTGGCCGCCCTCGACCGCATCGTGGCCGTGGACGACGGCGACGCGATCCTCATGGCGCAGAAGCTCGCCGCCCAGCTCGGCCTGGCCGTGGGGATCTCGTCCGGAGCCAACTTCCTCGGAGCGCTCGCCGTGCAGAGGGACCTCGGGCCGGACGCGACGGTCGTGACGGTCTTCGCCGACAGCAACAAGAAGTACCTCAGCACCGATCTGCTCCGCGAGGAGCCGGTGGGAGCCGGATTCCTGGCGCCCTCGGTCACCCTGGAGTCGTACGACGCGATCCCGAGAGTGTGCGTCCTGTGCACGAGCCTCGATCAGGTGCAGGCCCGGGTGGCGGCGATCCCGGCATAGCGTCCGGACCTGGACGGGGCGCTGTGGCCTCCGCGCCGCGCGGCGCATATTTCCTGCCCATGCCAATCGCACGGAAAGCCTTTCTGGCCGCCTCCCGCAACAAGTGGCTGGCGGAGCACTTCATGCGGCGCCCGTTCGCCCGCCGCGCGGTCCGGAAGTTCATGCCCGGCGAGGAGCTGGCCGATGCGCTGGGGGCCGCGCGCGAACTGGTCCCGGCCCGCATCGGATCGATCATCACCCGCCTTGGAGAGACGCTGACCGGCGAATCCCAGGCCGACGCGGTTCGCGACCACTACCTGCAGGCGTTCGACGACATCCATCGCGCCGGACTCCCGACCGTCGTGTCGGTGAAGCCGACGCAGCTCGGGCTCGATCACTCCATCGAGGCCTGCCGGGCGCATCTCGAAGTGCTGGCGGGCAAGGCGGTGGCCACCGGGAGCCAGCTCTGGATCGACATGGAGGACTCGAGCTACGTCGATCGGACGCTGGCGCTGTACCGGCACGTGAAGTCGCGCCACGAACCGATCGGCATCGCGATCCAGGCGTACCTGCGCCGGACGCCGCAGGACATCGAGTCGCTGATGGACGTGAAGCCGATGATCCGGCTGGTGAAGGGAGCCTATCTCGAGCCGCCGCACGTCGCCTGGCCGGCGAAGCGCGACGTCGACCTGCAGTTCGCGTCGATCGGCGAGCGGCTGCTGGAGGCCTCGCGCGACGGACGCGCCCACCCGATCTTCGGGACGCACGACATGACGCTCGTCAGGCATCTGCTGTCGCGGGCGGAGGCGATGCGGTTGCCGCGCGACCGGTACGAGGTCCACATGCTGTACGGCATCCGCAACGCCGACCAGCGGGCCCTGGCGGCGGAGGGGTACACGGTCCGCTGCCTGATCAGTTACGGCGCGCAGTGGTTCCCGTGGTACATGCGCCGGCTGGCGGAGCGCCCGGCGAATGTCTGGTTCGTGATGCGCACCGCGTTCGCGCGGTAGGCGGGGGGACCGCCCCCGCCCGCGAGCGAGCTCAGCGGTCAGGCGGCGGCGTGACGCGGAACCAGGGCTTCCTCGCCTCGTAGCCCTTCGGGAACTTGCGGCGCGCATCCTCCTCGGAGACGGTCGGGGCGATGACTACTTCATCGCCGCTTCGCCAGTCCACCGGCGTGGCGACCGCGTAGTCCGCCGCCAGCTGGAGGGCGTCCAGCACCCGGAGGATCTCATCGAAGCTCCGGCCCGTCGACGCCGGATACGTCGCAGTGGCCTTGATGCGGTGGTCGGGTCCGATGATGAAGACCGATCGCACCGTGAAGGTGTCGCTCACGTTCGGATGAATCATGTCGTAGCGCAGGGCGACGCTGCGGTCCGCATCCGCGACGATGGGGAAGTTCACGCGCTGGCCGGTGAGCTCGGCAATGTCCTCGAGCCACTGCTCATGCGACTCGACCGAATCCACGCTCAGCCCCAGCAGCCGCGTGTTGCGCCGGTCGAATTCGGGCTTGAGCGACGCCGCCCGGGCGAGCTCGGTCGTGCAGACGGGCGTGAAGTCCCGGGGATGGGAGAAGAGCACCGTCCAGCTGCCCCGCTTCCACTCATGGAAGCTGATGGGGCCGGCGGTCGTATCCGCCTGAAAGTCAGGAGCCAGGTCGCCGAGTCGGAGGGCCATGAGGCCGTCCCGGGTGACGGGCAAACCGACAGCGCCAGGCGCACACGTGCCGGGCGCGTCCGCAAGGTAGCGAACGCCGCCACGTAACGGAACAGAGCGCCGGCTCTTGTCGCCCGTTACCGCCCGCCGATCGCGGCCTCCCGGGGCTCGACCGGGTACAGCGGCCAGGCCGCGG
Organism: Gemmatimonadaceae bacterium; assembly: GCA_013360595.1. Classification (GTDB taxonomy): domain Bacteria; phylum Gemmatimonadota; class Gemmatimonadetes; order Gemmatimonadales; family Gemmatimonadaceae; genus JABWBJ01. The sequence continues at coordinate 4,769 of JABWBJ010000055.1, forward strand.
TGAGGCTCCGGACCTCGCTTCGGACCTGCGCAGCGACGTCCGCGTCGTCAGGCGCCGACAGCACCCGGTCGATCAGCGCCGCGATCGTCGCCATCTCGGCCTCGCCCATGCCCCGCGTGGTCACCGCAGGCGTCCCGATCCGGATGCCGCTGGTCACGAACGGCGACTGTGTCTCGCGCGGGACGGTGTTCTTGTTCACGGTGATGCCGGCGCGGTCGAGCGCCTGCTCGGCCGCCTTGCCCGTCAGGCCCCGGTTGCGGAGGTCGACGAGCATGAGGTGGTTGTCGGTGCCGCCGGAGACGAGCTGGAAGCCGCGGGCCGCGAGGGCGCCGGCGAGGGCCTTCGCGTTCGCGACGACCTGCCCGCAGTAGGTCTTGAACGCCGGTGACATCGCTTCCCTGAAGGCGACGGCCTTTGCGGCAATGACGTGCTCCAGCGGCCCGCCCTGCGTGCCCGGGAAGACGGCCTTGTCGATGGCCCTGGCGTGCTCGGCGCGGCAGAGGATCAGGCCGGCGCGGGGGCCGCGCAGCGTCTTGTGCGTGGTCGACGTGACGATGTCGGCATGGGGAACGGGCGACGGATGGTGCCCCGTGGCCACGAGCCCGGCGATGTGCGCCATGTCCACCATGAAGATCGCGCCGACCTCGCGGGCGATGGCGGCGAACGCCGCGAAATCGATCGACCGCGCGTACGCACTGGCGCCGGCGAGGATCAGCTTCGGCCGCTCGCGGCGCGCCACGTCGCGGAGCTGATCGTAGTCGATGTATCCCGAGTCGTTCACGCCGTAGTGCACCGCGCGATACAGCATGCCGGAGAAGTTCACCGGCGATCCGTGCGTGAGGTGCCCGCCCTGCGAGAGATCCTGCCCCAGCAGCGTGTCGCCGGGCTTCAGGAACGCGAAGCAGGCCGCGAAGTTGGCCGACGCGCCCGAGTGCGGCTGGACGTTGGCGTGCTCCGCGCCGAACAGCTGCTTCGCCCGGTCAATCGCGATCTGCTCCACCTGGTCCACGATCTCGCAGCCGCCATAGTAGCGCTTCCCCGGGAGCCCCTCCGCGTACTTGTTGGTGAGCGGGCTCCCCATGGCCTCGAGCACCGCGGGGGACACGAAGTTCTCGCTGGCAATCAGCTCCAGGCCTTCGCCCTGCCGCATGATCTCCTGCTCGATGAGGCGCGCGATCTCGGGATCGGCCTCGCGGAGCGCCGCCCCCGGGGGGCATCGGTCCCAGTCGGTCCAGCCGCTCATGGCGTGTCGTCCTCGCGTTCGATTTTCTCGACCCGGCGGCGGTGGCGCCCGCCCTCGAAGTCGGTCGTGAGCCAGGTGTCCAGGATCTTTCCCGCGTCCTCGGGCGACAGAAAGCGCGCCGGCAGGACGAGCACGTTGGCGTCGTTATGCCTGCGGGCCAGCTCGGCGATCTCGGGCGACCAGGCCACCGCCGCCCGCACGTTCGGGTGCCGATTCGCCGCGTACGACATTCCGAGCCCCGTGCCGCAGAGCAGCACTCCGCGTTTGACTTCGCCGCGGGAGACGAGGTCCGCGAGCGGGTGCGCGTAGTCGGCGTAGTCGGCCGACGCCGGTGAATCCGTGCCCAGATCGCGCACCTCGAAGCCCTGTGCCCGAAGCCTGGCCTCGAGCTGTTCCTTCAGCTCGAAACCGGCGTGGTCGCTGGCGATGGGAATGACCTCGGACATCGGACCGGATCCGGAAAACGGGGGATGGGAACTGGGAGCGATGGCCCTGCGTTTGTCGCGCTCCCGAACCTACTCTGCGCACCGGGGAACAGACAGACGGCGTCCCCGGCCGCCCTCATCGCTCATCGCTCATCGCTCAGCTTTTCCGCGGCCACTGTGGCCAGGTCCGGACCATCTCGCTCACGGCAGCGATCCGGCGCTGTGCGAGCCGGTCGGCGGCTACGTACGTGGGAATCCCCTGCTCACGGGCGATCTCGAACACGCCGAGCGTGGTGGTGAAGATCTCGTCCGCCTTCCGGAGGGCGCGGTCGCGCGACCACCCGGCCACTTCGCCGTACACGTTGATGACCCCGCCGGCGTTGGCCACGTAGTCCGGGGCGTAGAGTATGCCGCGCCCCTCCAGCTCCTCGCCATGCCGCGGCTCCAGCAGCTGGTTGTTGGCGCCGCCGGCCACGATCTCGACCTTGAGCTGCGGGAGCGTCTCGTCGTTCAGGATTCCGCCAAGGGCGCACGGGGCGAAGATGTCGCCCTTCTGGGCATGGATCGCCGACGGATCCACCGCCCTGGCGCCGAACTCCTTCACCGCCCGCTCCACCCGCGACCGATCGATGTCCGTGACCACGAGCGTCGCCCCGGCCGCGTGCAGCTCGCGGCACAGGTAGTAGCCGACGTTGCCCATCCCCTGCACGATCACCGTCCGACCCTCCACCGACTCGCTCCCCCACCGGACCTTCGCCGAAGCCTGGATGGCGCGGAACACGCCGCGGGCGGTGACGGGAGACGGGTCGCCCGACCGGTTCTCCAGGCCCGCGACGTAGTCGGTCTCCATGTGCACGAAGTCCATGTCGGCCGTGCTGGTGCCGACGTCTTCGGCGGTGATGTAGCGGCCTCCCAGCGTCTCGACGAACCGGCCGTGCGCGCGGAAGATCATCTCCCGCCGTGTCGTGCGGTTGTCGCCGATGATCACTGCCTTGCCGCCGCCGAGGTTGAGGCCGGCCACGGCGTTCTTGTACGTCATGCCGCGCGCGAGCCGGAGGACGTCGAACACGGCCTCCTCCTCGGTCTGGTAGTTCCAGAACCGCGTGCCGCCGAGGGCGGGTCCGAGCGTGGTATCGTGGATGGCGATGATGCCGCGGTATCCGCTGGACTTGTCGTAGCAGGCCACGAGCTGCTCGTGGCCGAGGTCGGTCATCTGGTCGAACAGCATGGCACCGAGGACAGAGTTGGGAGTTGGGAGTTGCGAGTTGCGGGACCGTCGCGGTCGTGGGCGGCGCCGGGGTGCAGGCGCCCTCCGGACTGGCCACTACCTGGCATACAGCTCCCGGGCGATCACGATCCGCTGGATCTCGGACGTGCCTTCGTAGATCTGCGTGATCTTCGCGTCACGGAAATACCGTTCCACGGGGTAGTCGGTCACGTAGCCGTAGCCGCCGAGGACCTGGATCGCCTCGGTGGTCACCGCCATGGCGGTGTCGCTGGCCATGAGCTTGCTCATCGAGGCGAACTGCGTGATGGGTTCCCCGCGGTCCCTGGCGGCGGCCGCCGCATACAGGAGGGCGCGCGACGCCGTCACCTTCGTGGCCATGTCGGCGAGCTTGAACTGGATGGCCTGGAACTCCTTGATCGGCTTGCCGAACTGCCGGCGTTCGGCCGCATAACGAACGGCGACCTCGAGAGCGGCACGGGCGATCCCGATGGCCTGGGCCGCGATGCCGAGGCGCCCGTGCTCCAGCGACTGCATCGCGTAGATGAATCCGTGCGACGGATCCCCCAGTACGTTCGACGCCGGCACGCGCATCTCGTCGAAGTGCAGCTGGACCGTGGGGGACGACCGCAGGCCGAGCTTGTCCTCCTTCCGTCCGACACGAAAGCCGGGGAGGTCCGGGGTGACGATGAACGTGCCGATGCCGCGCGCCCCCTTGTAGTCGCCGGGCGTGTCGGTCCGGGCGAGCGCCAGGATCGCGCCGGCCAGGTTCCCGTTCGTCACCCACGCCTTGGTGCCGCTCAGGATCCAGTCGTTCCCGTCGCGCACGGCGCGGGTCGAGAGGGCGGCCGCGTCGGATCCGGCCTCGGGCTCGGAGAGGGCGAAGGCCCCCAGCACTTCGCCGCGCGCCATGCGCGGCAGGAAGCGCTCGCGCTGTGCGTCGCTCCCGTAGCGGAGGATCATCTGCGTCGGCAGGGAATTGTGGACGCTCATCAACACGGCCGCCGACGCATCGACGGCCGCGATCTCCTCCAGCGCCACCAGATAGGTGCAGGTATCGAGCCCCAGTCCGTCGTACCGCTCCGGCAGCATCATCCCGAGGAAGCCGAGGGCCGCCAGTTTCGGCACCAGGGAATCATCGAAGCGGCCGTCGCGGTCCCGATCCGCCACGCCCGGTTCGAGCTCCTCCCGCGCGAAATCCCGGGCGGCGCGCTGGATGGCGCGCTGTTCTTCCGTGAGAGGAATGAGGGCCCAGGACATGCAGCGAGTTGTGAGTTGGGAGTTGCGAGTTGGGAGAGATCAGTACGGATAGAAGCCACGGCCCGACTTGCGGCCCAGCCAGCCGGCGGCCACGTATTTCCGGAGCAAGGGACAGGGGCGGTACTTGTCGTCACCCAGCCCTTCGTGCAGCACTTCCAGAATCGCCAGGCAGGTGTCGAGGCCGATCAGGTCCGCGAGCGCCAGCGGGCCCATGGGATGGTTCATGCCCAGCTTCATGACGGTGTCGATCGCCTCGGGCGTGCCGACGCCTTCCATGAGGCAGAACACGGCCTCGTTGATCATGGGCATGAGCACGCGATTCGCCACGAACCCCGGCGCGTCGTTGACTTCCACGGGCGTCTTCCCCAGCCCCCTGGCCAGCGCGAGCACGCGCTGCGTCGTCGCGTCGCTGGTGGCCAGTCCGCGGATGACCTCCACGAGTTGCATCACCGGGACCGGGTTCATGAAGTGCATTCCGATCACGGCGTCGGGACGTCTGGTGCGGGCGGCGATGGCCGTGATCGAGATCGAGCTGGTATTGGTGGCGAGAATCGCCCCGGGGGCGGCGAGGCGGTCGAGGTCCTCGAAGAGGCGGTACTTCAGGTCCACGCGCTCGGTCGCGGCCTCGATCACGACCGCGGCTGGCGCGACCGCCTCGATGGCGGTTGCGGTCTCGATCCGCGCCAGGGCGGCATCCCGGGCCGCGCCGTCGATCGCCCCCTTCTTCACCTGCCGGTCGAGGTTGGCGGCGATGGTCGCCCGGCCCTTGTCGACGACGGCGGGCGCCACGTCGATCACGGTCACGGGGTGCCCGGCCAGCGCAGCCACATGGGCGATCCCGCTCCCCATCTGCCCTGCGCCGATGACCGCGATGCGTTCACTCATGTTGTCGCTCCGCGCGGCCCGCGGCCGCGATGATGATCGGGTGGCCGCTGCCGGCGGATCTCAGGGGCGGGTCACACTCAGCGCCACGGCGTCGCCCCCGCCGAGGCTACACACCGCGCGGTAAACGCCGAAACGTTCAACTCGTGATCGGCGCACAGGATCAGCGCGAGATTGAGCAGACCGACCCCGTTCGGGTCAGTTACCCCCCATCCTTGCGCCAACATCGGCGCGACGCCCAAGTCCCCAGCAATGTTAGGAGCAAGCACCCCCGCCAGCAAACGGATAATCCGCGCCCCGGTTTTGGCAACCCCTGCGGGCGACAGGTCAAACGCCAGCAAATCTTCACTCCCCGCCATTGCAAGCACCGCCTGAAATTTTTCCATGATCCTATCGTCTGGTACCCCCTCTTCGATTTCCGCCCAGGCTTTTCTGGCTACACGTACATCGCCAGGTAACTCTGCCCTCCAATCCCCCAGCCAGATCAGGCCAGCCACTTCTTCCAACGTTCGGGTTTCGGCCAGGGCCAGGGCGTCATGCCCACGATAATAAAGGTGGCCGTTTTCGATCAAGGTAATCGCCGATTCAAGGACCGGCTCCCCCCAATTGAGCGCGGTTTCCGCCGCTTTGGCAGGGTTCTGCCGATGCTCCTTGCGCGCCTTCAACCGTTCGACATCCTCGCGCAGGTAGCGTCGCGTCCGGTGATCGTTCCCGGTGGTTTCAGAGTGAATCATCCCACGGCTGACGTAAGCATACAGCGTGGCAGGGGAAATGCCGAGTAGCTCGGCGGCTTCGGAGGCGGAGAGATAGGTGGAGGAGGACATAGGAGTGGGAGTGGGAGTGGGAGTGGGAGTGGGAGTGGGAGTGGGAGTGGGAGTGGGAGTGGGAGTGGGAGTGGGAGTGGGAGTG
>JABWBJ010000514.1 GCA_013360595.1 Gemmatimonadaceae bacterium
GGGGGTGGCCGCCGCGGCCGGCGGTCGTATCTTAGCGACGGAGCCGCCGTCCGCGGCGGCGATCGTTGAGAGTCGCCCGCAGCAGAATGCTATCCGTTAGCCCGCCTCGTACAGATTCACGAGTATTCCTCGCCCGCTCCGAATGGCGCTCTCGCCTGCTGCAGCCCTCAGAGCGATCCGGGTACTCCACACGGTGGTCTGGGCGTTCTTTGTCGCCGCGATCGTCGCGGTCCCTATTTCGGCCGGGCATGGTCGGTTTGATCTCTTCGCCCTCTTCACCGTCATTGTGCTCGTGGAGGTCGCCGTCCTCGTGGTCAATCGTCTGCGGTGTCCCCTAACCGGTGTGGCCGCCCGCTATACCGACGATCGCCAGGATAACTTCGACATCTACTTGCCGTTGTGGGTGGCGCGTTACAACAAGCAGATCTTCGGAACGCTTTATGTCGTCGGTGTGACTTACGGACTCTGGCGGGTGGTGGCGAGCTGACGAACGAGCGGGCTAACACGACCTTATGAGAACCTGACCGTCGCCTGACGGCGACGCGGGGCACACCTTCCCGGTTCCACTCGCGGGAGGACTCATGGTCACCGTCGGTCTCGATCTCCACAAGCGCTACCTCACCGCCTGCGCCCTCGATCACGCCGGCACCGTGGTCGCCGAAGCGCGCCGCCTCGACCCCAGCGTCGAGGCGCTGGGCGGCTGGCTGGGCGCGCTGCCGCAGCCTCTGACGATCGCGCTCGAAGCCGCGCTCTACTGGCACTGGCTGGAGCGCCAGCTCACCGCGCTCGGCCACCGCGTGGTGGTCGCGCATCCCTACCAGGTCAAGCTGATCTGGCAGGCCCGCGCCAAGACCGACCCCAGTGACGCCCGCAAGCTCGCCGAACTTGCCCGCGCGAATCTCCTCCCGGCTATCTGGATCCCGGACGCGTCCACCCGCGCGCTGCGCCAGCTCCTGCGCGGTCGGGTCTTCCTGGTCCGCCAGCGGACCGTGATCCGGAACCGCCTCCATGCCTGGCTGACGGCGGAGAACCTGCGCTGTCCCGAACTCGACCTCTTGACGAGAGCGGGTCAGGCGTGGCTCGCCGTCCTCGAACTCCCCGCGGTCGTGCGCCGCCAGGTCGACCTGCTCCTCGAGAACCAGGCGCTGCTCACGACGCAGATCCAGGCACTCGATCGCCACATCAAGGACACGGTGAAGCGCGACGCCGCGGCGCAGCGCCTGCAGACCATCCCCGGCGTTGGGCCGTTCGGCACGCTCCTGTTGCAGGCCGAGATCGGCCCGATCAGCCGCTTCGGTTCCGCGCAGGAACTCGCGGCCTCCGCCGGCCTGGTCCCGAGCACCCGGAGTTCCGGGGGGAAGACCCGCCACGGGGCCATCGGGCGGGGGAACCCCTGGCTCAAGTGGCTGCTCATCGAGGCGCTCCAGTCGCTGAAGCTGGCGCCCGGCCCCGTGGGCGATCACTATCGGAAGCTGCTGCGCGCGAAGGGGAAGCCGACGGCGACCGTCGCCGCGGCCCGGAAGTTCTGCACGTATCTGTACTGGATGCTGAAGGAGGAGTGCAGCTACACCGAATGGCTTCGCCAGCATGACCGACCGGAGGTGCGCCCGGTGCAACCGCTGGGATCGGCCGCGTAAGCGGTCCACCCGATAACACGAATGGGCCACCTCCTTCGTACCACGCTCCTGTCCTGATCGGACGTAGAGGCGCGTGAAGTCGGCTCCGGCCGCACGCGAGCGCTGCGGAGGGTGAGGAAGGAGAGCCGGTTTGTTCGTTCGGGTCGGATGTTCCCGTCGTACCAGCGGCTGCGCGCTCAGCCGCCGGGATGGCTTTGCCCCTTGACCGCCAGGCTCTCAGAGG
>JABWBJ010000515.1 GCA_013360595.1 Gemmatimonadaceae bacterium
GCTGACGCCCACGCTCAAGATCCGCCGCAAGGTGTGCGATCAGAAGTACGCCGCGCAGATCGCCGCGCTCTACGCCTGAGCCCCAGAGACGACGGCCCGGACCGACGCGAGTCGATCCAGGCCGGGTGCTGCCGAGCGAGGGGCGCGGTCAGCGCTTGTCCATCGAGACGTAGTCGCGCTTGCGCGGCCCGGTGAAGATCTGCCGCGGGCGGGCGATCTTCTGCTCCTTGTCCAGCAGCATCTCCTCCCACTGCGCCAGCCACCCCGCGGTGCGGGCCACGGCGAACAGCACCGTGAAGTAGTCGGTCGGGAACTTCATCGCGCGGTAGATCAACCCGGTGTAGAAATCGACGTTGGGGTACAGCTTCCGCGAGACGAAGTACTCGTCGGCCAGTGCGATCCGCTCCAGCTCCAGGGCGATCTCCAGGTCCTTGTCCATCCCGGTGACCCTGAAGACGTCGTACGCCAGCTGCTTCACGATCTTCGCGCGCGGGTCATAGCTCTTGTAGACACGATGGCCGAACCCCATGAGCCGCTGTCCCTTCCCTCCCTTCACCTCGTCGATGAAGGCCGGGACGTTCTTCGGGTGGCCGATCGACTCGATCATGCGCAGGACCTGCTCGTTGGCGCCGCCGTGCAGCGGGCCGTAGAGCGCGGTGATGCCCGCCGCGACCGCCGAGAACGGATCGACGTGCGACGAGCCCACGGCGCGCACCGCGTTCGTGGAGCAGTTCTGCTCGTGGTCGGCATGCAGGATGAAGAGGACCTCGATCGCCTTCACGAAGGTCGGGTGCGCCTCGTACTTCGGCTCGCTCATTCGCGCGATCATCGAGAGGTAGTTCGCGCAGTACGGGAGGTCGTTGTCCGGGTACACGAAGGGCAATCCCTTCGAGTGCCGGTAGCAGAAGGCGGCCAGGGTGGGCAGCTTGGCCAGGAGGCGGATGATCGACACGTACCGGCCCTGCTCGTCGGTGATGTTCTTCGCCTCGGGGTAGAAGGCCGAGAGCGCCGCCACCGAACTGGCGAGCATGGACATGGGGTGTGCGTCGTACCGGAACCCTTCCAGGAACCGCTTGATGTTCTCGTGGACGTAGGTGTGGTACGTGATGTCGTGGACCCAGGTGTCGTACTGCGCCTGCGTGGGCAGTTCGCCGTGCCGCAGCAGATAGGCGACCTCGAGGAAGCTGGCCTGCTCCGCCAGCTGTTCGATGGGGTAGCCCCGGTACCTCAGGATCCCGACGTCGCCGTCGATGAACGTGATGGCGCTGCGACACGACGCCGTGTTCATGAACGCGGGGTCGTAGCTCATCAGGCCGAAGTCGCTGTCGTCGATCCGCACCTGGCGCAGGTCCTGCGCGCGGATGGTGCCGTCGGCCACCGGGATGGTGTAGGACTGTCCGGTGCGGTTGTCGCGAATCTCGAGGGTATCTGAAGCAGTCATCGTCGGTCGTTCCGGCAGCAAGATCGTGCTCATCGTGTGATCCTCGGGGCCAGCGTGGCGAATCGGCGGCCGCGCTGACCGTGGAAAGGTAGCGGGACGGCGCCGCGGGGTGATAATTCCCGCGTCCCCGTGATGGTCGGCGTTCGGACGTCGCGCCGCACGGGGGCAAAGCCCCCGGGTTCGTCCGGTGCTACCCGATCCTTTCTCCTGAATGGACCTCACCAGGCTGGCGCTGGTCATCGTTGCCGCGGCGGTCGGCGGCGCGGTCAACTCCATTGCCGGCGGCGGGACGCTGCTGACCTTCCCGGCGCTGGTCGCGCTCGGCGTGCCACCCCTCACGGCGAACGCGACCAGCACCGTCGCACTCTGGCCCGGCGCCGTGGGCAGCATGTGGGGATACCGGTCGGCCCTTGCCGGG
>JABWBJ010000516.1 GCA_013360595.1 Gemmatimonadaceae bacterium
CCGACACGCCGGCCGGAAAGCCGAGGTAGTTCTCGATCTGCGAGCTCGTTCCGGCCTGGCCGCCGGGCGCCCGGCTTTCGACCAGCACCGTGCGGAGCCCTTCCGACGCGCCGTACACCGCGCCCGCCAGACCGGCGGGGCCGCCGCCGACCACGACGAGATCGTAGAGCCGCTTCGCCGGTGCCTTGAGGATGCCAAGGCGCCGTGCCAGCTCGGGCAGCTCCGGCTGCACCAGCACGCTGCCGTCCGGCAGGAAGACCACCGGCTGCCGCGACAGATCGGGCGAGTGGACCCTCGCCAGCTCCCGCATGGCAGCATCCTTCTCGAGGTCGATCCACTGATACGGATGCAGGTTGCTCGCCAGGAAGTCCTTCACCGCGAAGCTCGCCGCCGAGAGCGGCGTCCCCGCGACCCGCACGCCCTCGAACGCCGGGCGCACGTTCGAGGCCCACTCACCCAGCAGGTCATCGAGCACCGGATACAGGCGTTCCGTTGGCGGGTCCCACGGCTTCGTCAGGTACTGGTCCAGGCCGATCCTGTTGATCGCGGTGATGGCCGTTTCGGTGTCGGCGTAGGCGGTGAGGAGGACCTTCCGCGCCTGCGGGTACAGCGGGATGGCCTCGATCAGGAACTGGGTGCCGCTCATGCGCGGCATCCGCTCGTCGACCAGGAACAGGGCGACGTCGGCGCCCCGCTGCTTGAGGGCCCGAACCACGTCGAGCGCCTCGGCGCCCGAGCCGACCTTGACGATGCGGTAGTCGGTCCGGAAGTGCTGCCGCAGGTCGCGTTCGATCGCGTTCAGGACATCGGGATCGTCGTCGACCGTGAGGATGACAGGCTTCATGGCTGGGTGGCGCCGATCTTCCGGCGGATGTCAACGGTACCCGCTGCGCGAGCGATGCGCGAGTGCGTGCGCCGGTCCAGCGGCATACGCCGCCTGCCTGGTGCCATGCGCGCGCGTGCTAAGTTCTCCTCATGACACGCGACGCCGACCTCGCAGGGGCCGCGGAGGGAACCCGGCCGCTCCGGTGGTGGCTGGTGGCCACCGCCGTGGCCGTGGTCGGCACGATCGCCGTGGGCGGCGCCACGCGGCTCACGGAGAGCGGCCTGTCGATCACCGAGTGGCAGCCGATCACCGGCGTCGTGCCGCCTCTGACCGAAACGGCCTGGGAGGCGGCGTACCAGCAGTACCTCCGCATCCCCCAGGCGCAGACGGTTCACGCCGGCATCACGATCGATCAGTTCCGGGCCATCTACTGGTGGGAGTGGGCCCACCGCCTCGTGGCTCGGGCCGTGGGCCTCGTGGTGCTCATCCCGTTCCTGGCCCTGTGGTGGCGGCGCCGCATCCCGCCGGGGCTCCTCGTCCGGATGGCTGCGCTGCCGCTCCTCGTGCTCGCGCAGGGGGCGCTGGGCTGGTACATGGTCCGGAGCGGCCTGGCGGAACGGACGAGCGTGAGTCCGTACCGACTGGTGGCGCACCTCGGCCTGGCGCTGCTGATCTTCGGGATCGCGGTCTGGACGGCGTCGGCGCTCTGGCCGGGTGCGCGCGAGCGCGCGACGGCGGGCGTACGGCGAACGCTCGCGCTCCTGGCCGCTGGGGTCCTGGTGACGATGATGTCCGGGGGCTTCGTGGCCGGACTCGACGCGGGGAAGATCTTCAACGAGTTCCCGCTCATGGGAGGACGGGTGGTGCCCGACGGGTACGCCGGCGCGGGCGGCTGGCGCAACCTGTTCGAGAATCCGATCGCGGCGCAGTTCAACCACCGGGCCCTGGCCGTGGTCCTGACGCTCGCGATCTGGGCCGCGTGGCTCGCGGCGGAGCGCCGCTGGTCTCCGGTGGCAACGCGCTGGGTG
>JABWBJ010000056.1 GCA_013360595.1 Gemmatimonadaceae bacterium
GTACCGCGCCGCCAGGCACGGCCAGTGCGGCCGTGCGCATGCCGAAGGCGCCGAGCGCCACGAGTCCCGCCGAAAGGCCCGCGCCAAGCACGGCGCCGGTGCCGGCGAGGGCGGCCGTGACGCCAGCCACTCGGCGCGGGACGATCGATCGTTCAGTGGATTCCATCCGCTCGCCAGGACCGTGGGGAGACCGGGCGCCATGCCTGGCGCGCCCGGTCCCCACGAATCTAGCGAGTTCCCGCCGGGTGCGGTCCCGCCAGGTAGGCGGTCAGGGCGGCGATCTCGGTCGCCGTGAGGCCCAGGTTCGGCATGTCGACCGGGCTGGCGCGGCGCTTCGGCACCGACTGCGGGTCGGCGAGCAGCTTCTTCACGAAGGCCGCGTCATACGACTGCGTGCGGGGATCGGGGGCGAGCTTCATCTCGACGTGGCAGACGGCGCACCCCTTGGCGGCAAAGAGGTGCCGGCCGTACTCCGCGTCAGGCAGCGCCTCGGCGACCGCCCCGGCCCGGGCGACCCTGAGCGGGAGCAGGGTCGTCCTGCTCGGCCCGAACCCGCTGTGGACGGTGATCGTCCAGTCACCTGGCTCCGGGATGGTGACGGTGGCGGTGTATCGCCCGGTCGTGAGTGGACGCGCGTCCACCTTCACCCGGTGGCGCCCGGAGACGGCCTCCACGCTGCCACGGAGGCCGGGCATCAGCTCGACGCCGTGCTGGCGGACGGTGTAGTCAATGGTGAACGGGACTCCGGCCGCCAGTGCCCGTGGCGGGTTGTCGATCGTGACGACGGCCCAGCCGCCGAAGGCCAGGGGAGCCGGCGCCGCAACGACCAGCGCGGGCAGGACAAGGGAACGAAGCTTCATCGGGACCCTCCGAAGTTGGTTGCCCGGTTGGATGCCGGGAGGGCCCGGAGTGCTGCGTGAGAGGGGATGGGGAATGGGGAATGCGGAATGGCGAGGGGGAATGGGGAATGGGGAATGGACGAGGACCGACAAGGGGGGTTGCTCGTGGAGCGGTCCCAGCCACCAGCACCAGCCACCAGCCCCAGCACCAGCACCAGCACCAGCAGTCAGCTCAAGCACGCAGTTGCAGCCCCAGCAGGCAGCAATCAGCACCCAGCTGCCTGCGTGCGCCCCAGCCCCAGCAGTCTGCCCAAGCACGCTGCTGCAGCCCCAGCAGGCAGCAATCAGCACCCAGCTGTTCTGGTGCGCCCCAGCCCCAGCAGTCTGCCCAAGCACGCTGCTGCAGCCCCAGCAGGCAGCAATCAGCACCCAGCTGCCTTGGTGCTACTGAGTCCCCACCGCCGCCCGCAGCTCCTTGGGATCGTAGAGGCGTCCGGCGCGGATCACGTGCTCGAGGTTCCGCAGGTCCGAGATCCGTTCCGCCGGCCGGCCGTTCACGACGATCACATCGGCCACCTTTCCGGGCGCGATGCTGCCGTACTCGCGATCGTCCTTCATCAACCGCGCGGCGTTGATCGTCGCGATCTGGAGCACCGCCGCCGGCGGGATGCCCGCGTGCTGGTACAGCTCCAGTTCCAGGATGTAGGTCGTGCCCGAGTTGTTATCCGTTCCGGCCACGATCGGCACGCCGGCGTCGTGGAGGCGCTTGAGCAGCCGCGCGTACTGGGGCGCGCCGGGGTTCCCCTGCCCCGTGAGCGCGCCCGCGCCCATCCACAGGTTGAATGTCCCGTCGATGATGGTGCGCTTCGATCGGAGCAGGTCGATCAGCGCCGTCATCGGCGCCCCGTCGACATCGACGTTCGGCGCCACGATGCCCGCCACCGCCGAGTAGGCGCGCATCGTCGGCCAGTACAGCGAATCCGGGAAGAAGTTGGAGAACAGGAAGGCGGCGTGATTGATCTCGTCGAATCCGAGGTTGAGCGCCACCGGCACGCTGATCCCGCGCGGAATGTGGCCGCTCAGGAGCATCCCGCGGCGGCGCGTTTCGGCGGCGATCGTCGGGACGAGGTCCGGGTGCGTGAGGTTGTAGAGCTTGATCTGCCGGTAGCCGAGGGAATCGTACATCGCGACGGCGCGGCGGGCCTCGTCCTCGGTGCGGACCAGGACGTCGGTCGGGCCCGCCCAGGCCCCCGGTCCCTCGATGATGCCCGCCAGGATCGTGCGCGGCGCGACGAGCTTCCCGGCGTTGGCCCGGTCGCGGATCGAGACTCCGACGTCGGTGTCGGCGGCCAGATCGCGGATCGTCGTTATGCCGGTCGCCAGCTGCAGCAGCGTCCCGGTGGACTGGCTGTTGAGCTGGAAGTGCGTGTGCATGTCCCACAGGCCGGGGAGCACCGACTTTCCGGTCGCGTCGATCACCTGCGCGCCGGGCGGCGTGGCGATCGACTCCGCAGGCCCGACCGCCTCGATGCGATCGCCGCGGATCACCACGGTCGTGCGCGGCATCATCACCCCGCGCTCGGCGTCGAAGACGTCGCCATTCCGGATCACGATCGGCGCATTCGAGACCTTCGTCAAACGTTGCGCCAGCGCCTCGGCCTGCTGGTTCCGCCAGGCGACTTCCAGCGTTCGGAGCGCCGGGAGGGCCGACTCGGCCCCGGGGCGCACGGTGATGAACCACTCCACGTCGGTCGCGAAGAACTCGTCACGGTCGTCGAGCCAGACGCCGGACGGGGCGCCCCCCTCTGCCTTGAGCATGACGAGACGCACGCGCTGCGTCTCATTTCCGGCGCGCACGCTGGTCTCGGCCACCACGTCGGCCCGCACGGTGCCTCGGGGGAGGAGCCGCGTGGTGCGATTCGGCTGGCGGAGCGCGTGCCTGGCCAGGAGCGCTTCGTCCCATGGCGTGCCGCCAAGGCGGTAGAACGTCCCCGGTTCCAGACGCATCGGCGGCTGGGCGGCGCCGTCACCGGGGCCGCCGCGACCGGCTCCTCGTCCCCCGCCCCGGCCCCCCGAGAGCGTGAGCCGCGCCGTGTCACCGGTGACTTCGTACCGGACGGTTGGCTCGCCGGCAGCGCCGTCGGGACCGATCTGGCGCAGCTCCGCCTGCTGAACGTCACCGGACGTGGAGAAGCGATATCGCGCTTCGATGCGCTGGCCGCGGTTGCGGTCGGTATAGAGGTATCGGACGACCGCCGAGTTGCCGCTCCGCACGACGAGCATCTCGCCGGCGCCGCGCCCGTGGTTGAGCACCGGGAACCGGGTCGAGTCCTGCGCCGCGGCCAGCGAGACGCTGCCCCCGAGCGCGACAACGGCGGCGGCGGCGGCGAGTGCCGAGCGAGCGGATGACATGAGGGGCACCTCCGTGCAGACCGCCGGAATGTCGGCGCGGTGCGGGAGGGCGGCAAGCGAAAGCGGGCCGGAACGATCATCCCGGCCCGCCTCGATTCGCCTGCCGTGGATGCTCAGGGCGTGTAGGTACCGGCCATCGCCGCCGAGTAGCCGACGGCGCCCTCGAACGCCGTCGGGTTGAACACCGCGCTGCCCCAGGCGGGCCCGCCGGCGGCCATGAAGATCCAGTCGAGCTGGATGCCGGGCTGCAGCCCCCAGGCCGGATTGAAGCTCCCGTCGAACGTGGGGATGTGCAGTGCCACGGGCCCGGAACCGAAGTATCCCTCCACGCCGCTCACCGTGACCCGCGAGACGCTGCCCGAGGCCGGGCTGAACGTGATCGACCAGAAGTCGTTGTAGTCGGCGCCCTGAATCGCCCACGTCACGTTCAGCCGGACGTATGGCGCCGTGCCGTTGTTGCTGATCGTCGGCGGAGTGCTCAGGAAGGCCGGCAGTGTGTACGTACGGTCGGCCGCGAACCGATTGAACTGCGTCACCGACCGGTACGGGAAGCCCGTCATGTTCCCCGTGGGCGTGGCCACGACGGACTGCAGGTGCCAGTCGCCCGCGAGCATGAGCGCGTCCTTGGCGGCCTTCCAGGGACGGGAGGTCGTCGTGCCCGGCAGTTCGCTGTGGATGGCGCCGACGCTGCGGTTCTTCGAGAGGATGCTGGCCGAGAACATCGCCTGATCCGCGCCGATATTGGCGATGGTGGCGGTTCGATTGTCGGGCGGAAGCCCGGCATCGAAGTCGATGGTGCCCACGCTCCCGTTGTTCGCGATGTTGAGATCGTGCTGGAAGACGATGGAGTTCGTCACCGGCAGGGCGGCGATCGTCTGCCGGACGCCGATGAGGTCCCGGAGCCCGTCCTGCACGTTGGTCAGCTGGAACGGACCGGGCGCGAACAGGGTCGTGCCGCCGGTGCCCATGTTGATCGTCGCGATGTCCATGACCGGGATATTGGCGGCAGTGCCGTTGATGGTCTTCGTGCCGCCGGCCCCCGTGCAGAGGTTCTGCCCGCGCGTCTGGAGGTCGATCGAGGAGCCGTAGAAGACCTCGAGGTTCGTCTTCGCGCCGTCCTGCATGACCCAGGCGACGACGCCGCGCGGGTTGACGGTGAAGTTGTAGACTCCTGCGTTACCGGCCACGGCGGTCCAGGGGCCGCCGAAGTTCTGGAAGGCGAACCAGAGAGGGATCCCGGTCTGGGCGCAGAAGGTGAAGGTGATGTTCCCGCCGCCGCCCGAGGCCGTGACGGTGAGCGTCAGCACGACCGTCGCCTCGCTGATCCCGGCGCCGTTGCCGCGGATCGTGATCGGGTAGATGCCCGGCGCCACGGCGGCGCCCACGGTCACGGTGACCGTCGACGCGTTGGTGGTCGTCCCGGCAGGGTTGAAGGCGACGGCGACGTTGGCGGGGGCGCCCGTGAACGTGAGGTTGACCGTGCCGGCGAAGTTCGTGCGGGTGATCGTGAGCGCCGTGTTCGAGTTCTGGCCCTGCTGGATCGACAGCGCGTTTGGTGCGAGCGAGAGCACGATCGAGCCCGGGGCGGCGGTGACCGTCACGGTCAGCACCACGCTGGCCTGGGCGACGCCCGTGCCGCTCCCCGAGATCGTCACCTGGTGGTTGCCGGCCGCGACGCCTGCCCCGACATCCACGGTGACCGTCGACGTGGTTCCCGTGGTGCTGGTGGGATTGAAGCTCACGGCCATCCCGTTCGGCGCCCCCGAGCTGGTCAGCGTCACGGCGCCGGTGAAGCTCGTTCGCGTGATCGTCAGCGCGGAGTTCCCGCTCTGCCCCTGCTGAATCGAAACCGTTGAGGGATTCAGGCCGAGACTGATGGCTGGCGTGGGCGCGGTCACCGTCACCGTGAGCGTGACCGTCGAGTTGGGGACTCCCGTTCCGCTCCCCTGGATCGAGATCTGGTGGGCGCCGGTGGCGACCGAACCGCCGACGGTCACGGTCAGCTGCGACGAGGCGCCCGTGGCGCTCTGCGGATTGAAGCCGATCGTCAGGCCGGCGGGCGCGCCGGTGGCGGTGAGATTCACGGCGCCGGTGAAGCTCCCCGTCCGCGTGATGTTGACCGTGGTGTTCCCGGTGCCGCCCTGGACCACGGACATCGCGTTCGCGCTCAGGGCGATCGACATCCCGGGCGGCGCGACGACGGTGAGCGCGACCGTGGCGGTCCGCGCGGTGACACCGGTCCCGGTGCCGCGGATCGTTATGGTGGCATTGCCGGCCGCGGCCGTCGCGCCGGCCGTGAGGGTGAGGGTCGTGGACGTCGCGCCGGACGCGATGGTCGCCGGAGCGACCGTGACCCCGGCGGGAAGGTTCTCCACGGTCACCGTCACCGCCCCCTCGAAGCCGCCGGAGCGGGTGATGGAGACCGTGAGGTTGCCGCTGACGGCCGCCGCGATCAGGTCGCCGGCCACCGCCGCCGAATCATCGCTTTCCACCGCCAGGAACGTCGGGACGTCCAGGCTGAGCGTGGACGGACTCACGGACATCGAGAAAGAAGGCGTCGGACCGGTCCCGCCGTCCTTCCCACCGCCGCTGCACGCGGACGCCAGGGCGCCCAGGACCAGTGCTCCCACCAACCCACGACGCCACCGCATGGTCACCACGCTGCAAGGGAGCGGGGACGTTCCCGACCACGACCGTGATTGTCAAGTCGGGGACATTGCCACCTGACGCCCCGCCCCGAACGGAACGCGCGCGGAAACGCCAGCCCGGTGAGGGCAGGCCGACGGGTCGACTTCGGGCTTGCGCGGCAGCAGCCAATCCCGGATTCTATGCGCTTCTCAACAAGGGACCCACGCATGGCCTCAGCGCAGCAGGAGCAATGGGGGACCAAGCTCGGCGTGATCCTGGCAGTCGCCGGATCGGCCGTCGGGCTTGGGAACTTTCTCCGATTCCCGGGGCAGGCCGCGGCGAACGGCGGCGGCGCCTTCCTGATTCCCTACTTCGCGGCCCTGCTCCTGCTGGGCATCCCGATCGGGTGGGCCGAGTGGGCGATGGGCCGGTACGGCGGAAAGAAGGGCTTCCATTCGGCGCCGGGCATCATGGGGCTGATGGCGCGGAACTCCGCGGGCCGCTACCTCGGCGTCATCGGCGTGCTCATCCCCCTCGGCGTCTCGTTCTACTACGTGTTCATCGAGGCCTGGACCTTCGGGTACTTCCTGAAGTTCCTCACCGGCGGCGTCGGCATCGATGTGAGCGCGCCCATCGCCGACCAGGCGGCAACGGCCTCTGCCTTCTACAACTCGTTCACGGGTACGGCGCAGGACGGTGTGCTGTTCACGGGTGATTCAAAGCTGACCATCATCTCGTGGATCATCGTCTTCACGCTCAACATCTTCTTCGTTTTCCGCGGGCTGTCGAAGGGGATCGAGAAGTTCTGTTCGTACGCCATGCCGGCCATGGCGGTTCTGGCGGTGATCGTGCTGGTCCGCGTGCTGACGCTGGGAACGCCCGACCCGAACCTGCCGGACCAGAACGTGGTGAACGGCCTGGGCTACATGTGGAACCCGAACTACTCCAAGCTCGGCGACTTCCAGACCTGGCTCGCCGCGGCCGGACAGATCTTCTTCAGTCTCTCGGTCGGGTTCGGCGTGATCATCAACTACGCGTCATACATGAAGCGGAACGACGACGTGGCGCTCTCCGGGCTGACGGCCAGCGCCACGAACGAACTGTTCGAGGTCGGCTTCGGCGGCATGATCACGCTCACCGCCGCCTTCGTCTTCCTGGGCGTGAGCGGGACGACCGCGGCCGTCGCGACGGGTTCGTTCGGGCTCGGTTTCTCGACGCTCCCGGTGGTCTTCGCCCACATGGGGCCGATCGGCAACATGGTCGGCGCGGCGTGGTTCTTCATGCTGTTCCTCGCGGCGATCACGAGCTCGCTGTCCATGTACCAGCCCGCCGTGGCGCTGCTCAAGGAATCCCTGGGCTGGTCGCACCAGAAGGCAACCGCCGGCATTGCGGCCCTGGGCACCATCGGCGCGATCCTGACCCTCTGGTTCACGCAGGGCGGCGCCTTCTGGAGCACCGTGGACTTCTGGGTCGGCACCTACCTGATCTTCATCATGGCCGGCGTCCAGATCATCTACTTCGCCTGGGTGTTCGGCATCGACCGCGGGTGGAAGGAGATCCACAACGGCGCGTCGATCCAGATCCCGCCGGTCTTCAAGTTCATCATGAAGTACGTGGCGCCCGTGTACCTGATCATCGTGTTCGTGGGATTCACGGTGCAGAACCTGGCCGCTTCCGTTCGAGCGTCGTGGGCGAGTACCGGGTCACGCGTTGGCATGATCACCATCGGAGCCACCCTGCTCTTCCTGATCCTGGTCGTACGCTCGGGCCAGGCCCGGTGGAGGCGCGAAGGTCGCGACCTCAACGACACGCAACCTGCCGACTAGGGGAGACCTCTCGACATGACAGCTGCCGGATGGGTCACGATGATCATCGCCCTGGTCGTGGTCTGGGGCGGAGTGATCTGGTGCTTCAGGAAGGTCCTGGAGACGCCGCAGGAGGAGAAGGCACCGCCGGGATTCGGAGCGTAGGCGATGCGGGGAGGCGGCGAGACCGGGGGCCGGCGCGGTGGCGCTGGCCCCCGGTTCTCATGGTGTCCGGGCTGACCTGGCGCGTGAACCGCGGCGGCGCGAGGGACCGCGATCCCTCGACGATGCACTGATTCGCTGCTACGCGCGTTCGCCGCCTCTCCGAATGGTTTCGACGATCGGTCTGGCGCTCGACCGCAACGCCTCGAGGTCGATCCCCGTCGCGGCGCCCAGCTCATGGAGCAGGTGCACGAGCGACTCGGTCGCGATGTTGCCGACCATCTCGTGCCCTGAGCCTCCCTCCGCCCGGCTCGCCGCCACGCTGCCGCCGATGCCTGTGAGCGAGCTGTCGAATATCCGGACGCCGCGCTCATAGGCCGCGGCCGCGTTCGCGAGCGCCGTGCCGTTCCGGTCGTGAAGGTGAACGCCCACGCGGTCAAGGCTCCCCAGCGCGTCGCCAACGGCCTGCAGCACTTCGGCGATGCGGGGTGGCGTCGCCGTGCCGTTCGTGTCGGCCAGCGTGAGCCAGCCGCACCCCATCTCGCCGAGCACGGCGCGACAGACCCGCACGACGGTCTCGAGGTCCGATCCGCGGTTCGCGATGGCGATGTCCTGGAAGGCGGCCGAGACGTGGGCGCGGATCGGATACCCGGCGTCCGCGGCCAGCCGGGCCACCGCGGCCGCCATCGCCAGCACTTCGTCCACCGTCCGCCCGCGGAAGTTCTCCCGCGCGTGCGTTTCCGACGCGGTGGGGAAGAGGGCCACCATGTTCAGCCGGGTCGCCGCGAAGCGGCGGAAGCCGGCCTCGTTAGGTACCAGACCGGCGAGCTCGAGCCCGGGCGCCGCCGCGGGGTCGACCCGGCGTCCGAGCTCGTCCGAAAGCGCCATCTGCGGCGTCCCGGTGGGCGACACGAACGAGCCGACTTCGACGTGCCGCACGCCCGCGGCGACCAGCGCATCCACCAGGCGCAACCGGAGCTCGAGGGGCACGATGCGTTCCGGAGGCACGTTCGGCCCCCCCAGATACTGCAGACCGTCGCGGAGCGACATCTCGCAGATCTTCACCGCTGCCGATGCCATGGGCTACGCCCCGTTGATCGCCACGTGCACCGCCACGCTCGCCGCGTAGCCGAGTGCCACCGCCCACGACCACCGGAGGTGGGCGCCGAACGTGTAGATCCCGCGCGCCTGCCCCATGAGCGCCACACCGGCCGCGCTCCCGACCGACAGGAGCGATCCGCCGACGCCGGCGGTGAGCGTGACCAGGAGCCATTGGTCGAGTCCCATCTCCGGCGACACGGTCAGAATCGCCGCCATCAGCGGGATGTTGTCGAACACCGCCGACGCCAGCCCCACGACCGTGTTCGCCGCGGTGGATCCCCACGCGGCATAGAGTGACAGGACCGCCGAATCGAGCATGCCGAAGGCGTGGAGCGCGCCAACACAGAGGATGACGCCATAGAAGAACATCAGGGTGTCCCACTCGAACCGCGCCAGCAGGCCGAAGACGTCGAAGGAGTCGCGGCGCGGGGCCTCCCCGGTGGCGCCCAGAATGCCCGGCGCCTCCTCCAGGACGACGGAGTGTCCCCGCCCGAGGGAACGCCGCAGGAAGTGGCCGTAGAAGTACAGCACGCCGAGTCCGAGCATCATCCCGAGCATCGCCGGCAGATGGAGCACCTGGTGCAGCAGCACGGTCCAGGTGATCGTCGCCAGAAACAGGGCCACCACGCCCAGCGCGCCGGGGAGCAGCTCCACGCGCTCGGCCTGCACCTCGGGACGGCCGCGCGGCACGGCCAGCGACATGATCGCCGCCGGAACCAGCCAGTTGACCAGTGACGGGAGGAAGAGCGCGAAGAAGTCGGTGAAGTCGGCCTTCCCCTGCTGCCACACCATCAGCGTCGTGACGTCGCCGAACGGGCTGAACGCACCGCCGGCGTTGGCGGCGACCACGATGTTGATGCACGCCGGCACCACGAACGCGGGCGACCGCGCGCCGATCGAGATCGCGACCGCCCCCATCACCAGCGTCGTGGTCAGGTTGTCGGCCACCGGCGACATGCAGAAGGCGAGTCCGCCAGTCGCCCAGAACAGGGCGCGCATCGAGAGGCCGGTCCGGATCAGGCGCACGCGCAGCGCATCGAAGACCTGACGCTCCTCCATCGTGTTGACGAACGTCACCGCCGGCAGGATGAAGAGAAACAGCTCCGAGAACTCGATGACGTTCTCCCGGAGCTGTTCCGCCGCTTCGTCGCCCGGCGCCGGCGCGATCGCCGCCAGGATCCACATGACGCCCGCCGCGATGATCATCGGCAGCGACTTGCGGATGTGCGTTCGCTCCTCGAGGATGACCAGCACGTAGCTGATGGCGAAGAATCCCAGGGCGGCCCAGCTCGTCCACGGGGGCGCGTCCGGCGCCCGCAGCACGCCCGCCCGCTGTGCCAGGGCGGCGACCGGAATCGCCACGAACGCCAGGGCCATCACGGCGGCCCCTTTCAAGGGGAGTCGCGATGATGGAACGTCGTCAGATGGCATGGAGTCGCTGAGGGCGTGAACCGGCGAGCGGAGCGCGAACACTACTCGTTCGCGCCGCCGCCCGGTAGGAAGCCGCGCCTGCGCACGGACCTTTGCCTCGCCTCACCGGAGCGAGAGATCCTTTGTCATTCGGATGAACCGGAGCGGCACGCCGTCGGGGAGAACGTCGGTCACCGGCTCGGCGTCGACGAAGCCCAGCGCCCGGTAGAAGGGGACCCCCGGCAGCGTGGCCATGAGCGTCAGCGAACGGAACCCGGCGTCGGCCGCGG
>JABWBJ010000057.1 GCA_013360595.1 Gemmatimonadaceae bacterium
CGTCACGCTGGTCACCGAGCGCCGTCGCCACCGGCCCGCCGGCGCGGCCGGCGGCTCCCCCGGCGCGAGCGGCCTGAACCTCCTCAATGGCGAGCCGATTCCCGCCAAGTGCCGCCTCGAGCTCAACCCCGGCGATGTCGTCACGATCATGACACCGGGTGGGGGGGGATGGGGGGCCGGGTAAGAGGCTTCGTGCTGATTGCTGCCTGCTGGTGCTGCAGCAGCTTGCTGGGGCTGGGGCTGGGGCTGGTGCTGGTGCTGGTGCTGGGGCTGGGTGCTGGGGCTGGGTGCTGGACTGGGGCTGGGTCCCCTCACAGCGGCGCTGGGCGCACGCGCGATCCGGACACAGGCCCTGAGTGACGGGCGCTCGACACACCGACCCAGCTACAGCCCTATCTCCATTCCCTCGGACGCGGCAACGACTCGGACCGTTCCCCGTCGTTCCGCCACCATCTGATGGCACAGGGCCAGTTGCCCCGCGAGCGCCTCGTCCGTGCGCTCGGGCTCATGATGAAACAGCACCAGCGTCTCCACCTCCGCCGCAATCGCGAACTCCACCGCGTCGCGGTACGACGAATGCCCCCACCCGCGATGTCCCATGTACTCGGCGCCCGTGTACATCGCGTCGTGGATCAGCACCTTGGCGCCGTGCGCGAACCGGACGAGCTCGTCGCGCGTTGGCGCCCCCGGGGCTTCATCGCCAAACCGGTCCAGCTCGTTGTCGGGAATGAAGACCACCGAACGATCGGCCGCGCCCGAGGGCGACAGCCGGAAGCCAAGCGCCCCGCCCGGGTGCCGGACGCCGATCGCGCGCACGTCCATCCCGTTCTCGCTCCACCGGTGGCCCGCCAGTTCGCGGAACTCCATTCTGGCGTGGAGGGCGTCGAACGCCACGGGGAACACCACGGGGCTCATCTGCTGCCGGAGCACCACTTCGAGGCTCGTGAGCAACGCCGGCGCGCCGTACAGACGAAAATGGTTTCCGGCCTGGAAGGCGGGCGTGAAGAAGGGCAGTCCCTGGATGTGGTCCCAGTGGGCGTGGCTGAAGAACACGTCCCCCGAGATGGGCCGCCCCTGAGAGTCCGCGACCAGGCTCCGTCCCAGTTCCCGGATCCCCGTTCCGGCATCGAGGATGACGAGGTGCCCGTCATCCCCGCGGATCTCGACGCACGTCGTATTCCCGCCGTACATGACCGTGGACGGACCCGGAGACGGGCACGAACCACGGGTTCCCCAGAGCCGAATGCGCATGCGTCAGCTGGCCACGGACGAATGGGATGCGGCGCCGATGACGCCGTGCCCCGGAACTACAGGCGGGTCTGCGCCAGCTGTTTGAGCGCGGGCCGGTTCGCGACCGAGATCCGGCGGCGCTCGACCCGGATCAGCCCCTGGTTCTGGAAGTCGCGTACCGTGCGCGAAACGGTCTCCCGGCTCGCGCCGATCATGTGGGCGATCGTCTGGTGCGTCAGCGGCTTCTCGATCGTCTCCGACTGACCCTCCTGGGCAAAATCGAGCAGGAGCTTCGCGATGCGCCCCGGAACGTCGAGCAGCGCCAGACCATGGATCTTCGAATCGGCCCTGCGAAGCCGGCGCGCCAGTTCGGCGAGCAGCGCCCACGCCACCGCCGGGTTCGATTCCACGCGCCGGCGGAAGTCATCGCGCCGCAGCACCAGCAGCGACGTGTCCTCCATCGCGATGACGTGCGCCGACCGCGGCTGGTCGTCGATCAGCGACAGCTCGCCGAAGTGCTCGCCGACGCCCAGCACGCCGAGAATGACCTCACGCCCGTCCTCGCCGATCAACACCACCTTCACGCGCCCGTCGCGCACGACGAACAGCGAATCCCCGGGATCGTCTTCAAAGACAATCACGCTTCCCTTCGGATACGCCTTCTCGCGCGTGAGCTCGGCAAAGCGAACCAGCTCCGTCTCGTCGAGCTTCGAGAAGAGCGGGACGGTTCTGAGGAAGTTGACGGTTTCCATGCGCGTAAGATCGTGCGAGAGGTCGCCAGCGGTAGCGGGGGCCCGCGGTTCAGGCAGGCGAGCCCGCTACTGATGACGCCGGCTGGCGGGGGAAGTCACTCGGGGAGGGTACAGGGGTCGGGGTACAGGGGTGCGTTGCGGCGGAGACGATAGGGCGAAGGGCGTCCTCCGATGGGCCGGCGGCCGCGCGCGGCGCCGGTGGGGGCGCGCGTCCGGCCCGGCGCGGCGCGGAGTCAAATCGTTGCTGGCTTGTGTCTTACGGCATCAACCGACTATATTCATCGGTTCTCCAATTCGTTCGTCGAGGTCTCCCGTGAAGGCTGGAATCCATCCCGAGTACGCCACCGCGACCGTCAAGTGCGCCTGCGGCGCCACCTGGCAGACGCGTTCCACAGTCGCCGAGCTCCACCTCGACATCTGCTCGAACTGCCATCCCTTCTATACGGGCAAGCAGAAGCTGGTCGACACCGCCGGCCGTGTGGAACGGTTCCGCCAGAAGTACGCGGCAGGAAAGAAGGCCTGAGCGTTCGGGCCCGACTCGCGGCGGCGGTGGAACGCGCCGCCGCCGTCGAGAAAGACCTGACCGACCCGCGCACGCTTCGCGACGCGAAGCTGCTCGCCGCGCTCGGTCGCGAGCACCAGCACCTCCAGCAGCTCGTGTCCCTTTCGCAACGGCTCGCGCGCGCCGACGAGGAGCTGGCCCAGGCCCGTGAACTTCTCGCGACAGACGATCCCGATCTCGCGGCCGAAGCCCGGTTCGAGGTCGCGCGCCTGGAGAGCGCCATCGCGGACGCGGAGGAACAGGCCAAGCCGCTGCTCATCCCGCGCGATCCGCTGGCTGACCGTTCGTGCATCATGGAAATCCGCGCCGGAACGGGCGGCGACGAGGCTGCGCTGTTCGCGGCCGACCTGCTGCGCATGTACACGCGGTACATCGAGCGGAAGGGCTGGAAGATCGAGATGCTCGAGTACTCCGAGGGCACCAAGGGCGGCGTCAAGGAGGCCGTCATGAAGGTGGACGGGCCCGGCGCGTTTGGCGAAATGCACTGGGAGAGCGGCGTCCACCGGGTGCAGCGCGTCCCCGAGACCGAAGCACAGGGGCGCATCCACACGTCGGCCGCCACGGTGGCGGTCCTCCCCGAGGCGGAGGAGGTGGACGTGGCCATCGACGACAAGGACCTCCGGATCGACGTCTACCGGGCCTCGGGTCCCGGCGGCCAGGGCGTCAACACCACCGACTCGGCGGTTCGCATCACGCACCTCCCCACCGGGATCGTCGTGACGCAGCAGGATCAGCGTTCCCAGCTCCAGAACAAGGCCCAGGCGCTCAAGGTGCTCCGGGCCAAGTTGCTCGATGCCCGGCTCCAGGCGCAGCAGGCCGAGCGGGCCAGGCTCCGGAAGTCGCAGGTCTCGACGGGCGACCGCTCGGCCAAGATCCGCACCTACAACTTCCCGCAGAGTCGCGTCACGGACCACCGGATCAACCTCACGCTCCATGACCTGCCGCGCATCATGGACGGCGATATCGGGAAACTGATCGAGGCCATGAAGCTGGCCGACACCGAGGAACGGCTGAGGGAAGACGCGTGACCCGGCGGTTCACTCGCCAGGCCGGCGGGGCGGAGCCCCGCGCCGGAACCGCCGTCGGCGATCTGGTGCACGAGCTGGCCGCACTGCTGGAGCGCGCCGGGATCCCCGACGCGCGAGCCGAGGCGCGCGACATGGTGGCGATCGTCACCGGCCAGTCGCGCTTCTGGCCCAGTGCCCACTCGGATGCCGCGGTGGCGGACCGGGTCGTCGATCTCGCTCGGACCGTAGCCGCCCGTCGCGCCTCGGGGATGCCGTTTGCCTACGCCGTCGGCTGCGCTCCCTTCCGGCATCTGACGCTCCGCGTCGACGAGCGCGTGCTGATTCCGAGACAGGAGACCGAGGTTCTCGTGGACCTCGTGCTTCGCCACGGCCCGCCGGCCGAGGCGGGCGGCACCGTCGCGGACGTGTGCACAGGGTCGGGCGCCATCGCGCTCGCGCTGGCCGACGAGTGGCGCTACGATCTCATCATCGCCACGGACGTCGCGGCCGACGCAATCGAACTGGCGCGGGAGAACGCCGCCCAGCTGAACGCGCGGGAATCGACGCCCATCGAGTTCCGCGTCGGCGACTTGCTGGCGCCGCTACGGGGCGAGCGCCTGGACGTCCTCGTCGCCAACCCGCCCTACATCGCCTTCGACGAGATCGCCGACCTCCCGCGTTCGGTCAGGGATTGGGAGCCCGTCCACGCCCTGCTGTCCGCGGCGAACGGACTCGATGCCACGCGGCGCATCATTCGCGGCGCGGACCGGCTAGTTTCCAGCGGCGGCCTCCTCGCCCTGGAAGTCGATGCGAGCAGAGCGTTGCAGGTCGCCGAGCTCCTCTCCGCCTCCGGCGCCTGGTCGGACGTCCGGGTCCACCTCGACCTGGCTGGCCGCGACCGGTTCGTCCTGGCCACCCGCGCCTGATCGCGGGCGACATCAATCCTCTCGAGCGTGCTGGATCAAAAGGGACGTGACCTCGGCCGGCTGATCGGCCAGAGCAGCGAGTACCAGGCGCTGAAGCGCGCCAACGAATCGCTTGGCGAGGATCGCGGGGCCGTTGCCCTGCTTCAGCGCATGGAGGAATTGCGGCGCTCGGCCCAGGAGATGATCGCGCGGGGGCAGGAGCCGCCCGAGGCGATGGAGCAGGAACTCGACGAGCTGCTCAGCAAGGTCCAGGTGAACCCGGCCTACCAGCGCGCCCTCGTGGCGCAGGCCAACTACGAGAAGCTCATGGCCCAGGTCAACACCTGGATCGCGGAGGGCATCCGCGCCGGGGCGGCGAGTCCGATCATCACGCTGGGATGACGCAGTGAGCGGCGGCCTGATCGTTCTGGAAGGAGTCGAGGGGGCCGGGAAGACGACGCAGCTCCAGGTCCTGGTGGACCGGCTGCGGGCCGCCGGGCAACGCGTGGTGGCCGTGCGCGAGCCGGGGGGAACCGCGGCCGGCGACGAGATCCGGCGACTCCTGCTCGATCCCGCCACGCGCCTCGACGCGCGCGCCGAAGCGCTGCTCTTCATGGCGTCGCGGGCGCAGCTCGTCGCGGACGTCATCCGGCCGGCCATGGCCGCCGGGGCGTTCGTGGTGGCGGACCGCTTCTTCCTTTCGACCTATGCCTACCAGGTGGGCGGGCGCGGCCTGCCGGAAGACGGTGTCAGGCATGCGAACGCGATGGCCACGGGGGGGCTCGTGCCCGACCTGACCATTCTGCTCGACCTTCCCGCCGGGCTCGGACTCGCTCGCGCGGCCGCCCGGAGCGACCACGATCGGATGGAGCGCGCCGGCGCCGGGTTCCTGGAGCGCGTTCGCGCGGCTTTCGTCGCGTTTTCGCGTTCCGAGTGGCAGCAGGCGCACCCCGAGGCGGGCCCGATCATCCTGGTGGACGCCTCCGGTGACGAGGCGGCGGTCGCCGAACGCGTGGCGGCCGCGGTGGCCGCGCGGTGGCCGGAAACGATGCGCATGGCGGCGGGGTCCAAATGACACCGGGATCGCCAGCCCCTGTTCCCTCTGCTCCTCACGCGCTCCCATGAACGCTCGCGCCGTCGCGGTGGTCGCGGCCCTCGGAACCGGTCTCGTTGGGGGCGGGTGGGTTCTCAGCCGTGGCCTGCAGGTCGAAGAGGCCGACTTCTCGAGTTCGCGGCTGTTCGACACGGTGCTGGAGCACGTGCGCCGGTACTACGTGGAGCCCGTCCCGGATTCGGCGCTGTTCGAGCACGCGATGATCGGGATGCTGCGGGAGCTGAACGACCCCTACACGCTGTACCTGCCGCCGAACCGGCTGCGGCGGCTGACCGAGCAGGCGTCGGGGAACTACATCGGCATCGGGGCCGGCATCCAGCGGCGCGGCGACTATTCCATGATCATCGCGCCCATTCCGGGCTCGCCGGCAGAGCGCGCGGGGCTGCGCACGGGCGACCTCGTGGTTGAGATCGACGGCCAGAGCGCCCGCGGCCTGACCACGGACGAGGTCATCAGGGCCCTGCGAGGGCCGCCGGAAAGCGCGGTCACCGTGGTCATCGAGCGCCCCGGGGACCCGGACCGCCTGACGTTCCGCCTTACGCGGAGCGGCGTCCACCGTCGCGCCGTCGGGCGGACGGCGCTGCTGGCCGGCAATGTCGGCTACGTGGACATCAACACCTTCAACGACTCGACGGCCATCGAACTCCGCAAGGCGATCGATTCCCTGCGGATCGCGGGGATGCGATCGCTGGTGCTGGATCTGCGCGGAAATCCGGGCGGCGTCCTGGCCCAGGGTGTCAGCGTCGCCGACATGTTCCTGGACTCGGGGCTCGTGATCGTCCAGCTGCGGGGCCGCGGCGCATCCGCTTCCGAGCGCGTGATCGATGGGGCACGTCAGCCGTGGCCGGATCTCCCCGTGGTGACGCTCGTGGACGAAGGAAGCGCTTCGGCCTCCGAGATCGTGGCGGGGGCGCTGCAGGATCACGACCGCGCGGTCCTGATGGGACGTCCCACGTTCGGGAAGGGGAGCGCGCAAAGCGTGTTTTCCACCGTGTCCGGCGGCGGGGTGCGCCTGACGACGGCTCGGTGGTTCACGCCCGCCGGCCGGTCGATCGAACGCGTCCGCCGCCAGCGGTTCGGGGACGGCGAGGAGTCCGTCGACAGCGTCCGGACGCGCCGTGGCCGGCTGGTCGCCGGCGGCGGGGGGATCGAGCCGGACCTCCTCGCCGGCGACACGGCCCTGGGACCGGGCGAGCAGGCGCTCGAGGAGGCGCTCGGAAACCGCGTCATCGTGTTTCGCGACGCCATGGTCGATGTGGCGATCGCGTTGCGCGCGCGGGGGGCCATCCGGTCGCGGGACTTCGAGGTCACTCCGGCCATGATCGAGGAACTCTGGCAGGCGATGCGGCGCCGTGGGTTCCGGTTCGACCGCGCGATCCTGGACGGCGCGCGGCCCCTGGTGGCGAGCCTCCTGGGCCGCGAAATCGCGCGGTTCGTCTTCGGTCCCGACGCCGAGGCGGAGCGGGCGATCCGGGACGACCGCGTGATCCAGGAGGCCGCCCGTCTCGCGGCGTCGTCCTCGACCCCGGACGAACTCATGAGCCGGGCCGCACTGCAGCCAGGCTCCCGGAACCCGTAGGACCGCGAGCGGCCGAGGGGCGTGCCGCCCGCGGCGCCCGGGATCAGCGCTCCGGGCCCGTCTCCAGACTCCTCGGTGCCCCGCTGCTCACCGTACCTCCACCACCTTCACGCCACGTGGCGGCGTGAACGCAAACGCGGACGGCGACACGGCCGCGTTCGGTGAGAAGCTCGTTATGCGGACCAGGCGGGTGAGCCCGCTCGGTTCCTGCGCCTCGAACTGCAGCAGATTGCCGTTGTCGGGGTCGATCCACACCCTGGCGCGCACGAAGTCCGCGTCGCGTGTCCGGGGCGTCAGGAGCACCGCCTGCGCGCGCCGTCCGCCAACGGTGGCGGCGCCCCCGTCGGCGATCGTGTAGCGGGATTTCGGATCGGTGAAGAACTCCCCGATCAGGTCGAGCGACCCCGCCTGGTCGCTGCCGCACGGCGCCCGGCTCACGCGGCCCGGCGTGGAGGCCGGGAGATAGATCCAGACGTACTTCCCGTCGCAGACGATGACGTCGCCCCGGGGTTCCGTGAAGCGGAACGCGAATCGGTTGGGCCGCGCCTGCTCGAACTCACCCTTCGAATGATAGGTGGAACCGAGCAGCGGATTGGTGATCGTCTGTTCGAACGTCGCCCGGGCGGTGCGGATGCCCGCATACGCCTGGACGGCGGCGTCGATGGCACGGTCGGCCGGCGACTGGAGGGCGGCGATGAGCAGGAGGGCGCGCATGGTCTCAGGTATCCCTCAGCCGACGGCCAGTTCCACGCGAGCCGGGCTGGGAGCCAGGCGGCGATCGATGGCCCCCGCGATCAGGTGCAGCGCTTCCATGAGGTGTGCGAACTGCTCCGGGAACAGGCTCTGGGCGCCATCGGACAGCGCGCGGTCCGGGTTCGGGTGCACCTCGACGATGATGCCGTCGGCGCCCGCCGCCACGGCGGCGCGCCCCATCGGGATCACCTTGTCGCGGAGTCCGGTGCCGTGGCTCGGATCGGCGATGATCGGCAGATGCGACAGCCGCTGGACGATCGGAATCGCGTTCAGGTCGAACATGTTCCGCGCCGCGCTGTCGAAGGTCCGCACGCCCCGCTCGCAGAGGATGACGTGCGGGTTCCCCTCGGCCAGGATGTATTCGGCGGAGAGCAGGAGGTCGGTGATGGTGGCGGCGAGGCCGCGCTTGAGCAGCACCGGCCGCCGGAGCCGCCCCACGGCGCGCAGCAGGGAGTAGTTCTGCATGTTGCGGGCGCCGAGCTGGATGCAGTCCGCGTATTCGGCCACGAGCTCGGCCCCGCCCTCGTCCATCGCCTCGGTGACGATCGGGAGGCCGGTCTCCTGCCGCGCGAGGGCGAGCAGCTCGAGCCCGCGCTTCCCGAGTCCCTGGAACGAGTAGGGCGAGCTGCGCGGCTTGAACGCGCCGCCGCGGAGCGCGGTGGCGCCGGCGGCCCGCACGGCGCGCGCGGCGGCCACGATCTGCTCCTCCGATTCCACCGAGCACGGGCCGGCGATGACGACGACGTCGCGCCCCCCGACCGCGACCCCACGCCCCAGCGGCACCAGGGTCGTCGCGGCCTTCCACTCACGCGACACCTGCTTGTACGGCTTGGACACGTGCAGGACCTGGGCGACGCCAGGGAGGCCGATCACGGTCGAATCGTCGACGGGGCCGTCGTTCCCGATCAGGCCAACGGCCGTCCGCTGTTCGCCCGGCATCGGCACGGGCTGGAACCCCATGTCCCGAATGGCCTGGCAGACCGCCTCGATCTCGCGTTCGGAGGCGTCATGGTGCATAACGACCAGCATTACGAATCCTCGAGCGTCAGAGTCCAGCCGTCGTACGCGCAGGTGACCGGTCCGCCGAACCGCTCGGCCACTTGGGCCGTAATGTCCTCGGCCTCCACCGGCGCGTAGAAGTGCGTGAGCACCAGGTGCCGCGGTTGCGCGATGAGCGCCAGCTCACCGCACTGCCGCGGCGTCAGGTGGATCGGCAGGGCGAGCGAGTCCGGCAACGAGCACTCGAGCACCAGGACGTCGCACCCGGCGGCCCAGCCCGCCAGGCCCGGATCCGGCCCGGTGTCGCCCGACACGACCACGCGCCAGCCGCGACCGCTCACGGAATATGCCACGCTCTCCGCCGTATGTGGAACCTTGAACGACTCCAGCGCCAGCCCTTCGGCGAGCGGAAACGGCGTTCCGGGCTCGAGTTCAACGACGGAGAGCGGCGGGGGAGCATCCAGGAGCCCCTCGCCGAACGCGGCCTTCATGCCGTCGAGGCGCGCGGCGAAGCCCGGAGGCCCCAGCAGGGTGGCCGGCGCCGAGCGCGGGGGGAGGAGCCCGTACCGCCAGCCGTAGATCAGCGTGGCCAGGTCGGACGTGTGGTCGGCGTGGAAGTGGGTGGTGGCCACGTGCGTGATGCCTGGCCAGTCGAGCCCGCGCTCGGCCATCCGGGTGACGACGGCGCTCCCGCAGTCGATGAGCAGGCTGACCGGTCCCGACTCCAGCAGCGTGCCGGCCTGGGCGCGCCGGGGGTGGGGGGCGGCGGTCCCCGTGCCGATCGTCGTAAGGCGCATGGACGGGATGGCGGAATCCGACCGAGGGGCAGGGGCTACCGCGCCCGGGTGCGGTTCCGCCGCTTCCCCCCGGAGGACGCCTTACAGCGACGTGGCCACCGTCTCATCCGCGGCCGGCCTCACCACCAGCCGGTCTCCCGGCTCGTCCTCGTCCCGGGTCGCGTCATCGAGCTGAGGCCCGCGCATCCGGACGCTCACGACCGACGACACGCCCGGCTCCTGCATCGTGATGCCGTACACGGCGTCGGCTGCCTCGGTCGTGGTCCGCGGGTTGTGCGTGATGACGATGAACTGCGTCTTCTGCTTGAACTCGTTCAGCATCCGCACGAAGCGGCCGATGTTGGCATCGTCGAGCGGCGCGTCCACTTCGTCGAGCAGGCAGAACGGGCTGGGCTTGGTCAGGAAGATCCCGAACAGCAGCGACAGCGCGACCAGCGCGCGTTCGCCGCTCGACAGCAGGTGAATCCGCTGCGTGCGCTTGCCGCGGGGGCTGGCATGCACCTCGATGTCGCCGTCGAGCGGCAGGTCCGGGTTCTCGAGCCGCAGGTCGCACTCCCCGCCGCCGAAGAGCGTCATGAAGATGTGGCGGAAGTTCTCCCGGATCCGGGTGAAGGTCGTCAGGAACATCTCCCGCGCGGTCGCGTCGATCTCGCGGATCGCCGCCTGCAGCGAGTTGCGGGCATCGTTGAGGTCGTTGCGCTGTGTGGTGAGGAAGTCGAGGCGCTTCACTTCTTCCTCATGTTCCTCGATGGCCAGCGGATTCACCGGGCCGAGCGCCTCGACCTGCTGCTGCAGCGCCATCGCCTCGGCGCGGAGCGCGTCGTCGTCGAGGTCGAGCGGCTGGAGCGTGGCCAGCAGATCGCCGAGCGGCCGCCGCCACTCGGCCTCGAGCCGTTCCCTGATGGCGG
>JABWBJ010000517.1 GCA_013360595.1 Gemmatimonadaceae bacterium
GCCGCTCGACGACTCGGCCGCCGGCAATGCGCTCCGGATCGGGACCGTGGCGATCGTCGTCGAGGCGCTCGACTCGGCCTGCGTGGTGTACCGGTACGACCGGGCCCGCGCCGAGTCGCGCACGGCCCGCCTCCGGGTCGACGAGGCCCTGCAACGCGCGCGCGGACGCACCGACGCCGTCGCCGTCACCGAGTCGCTCGTCAGCGAGCGCGGATCCCGCTACATCGACTTCGTGCTCCCCGGCCTCCTGGCGATGAACCTCATGGGGAGCGGCATGTGGGGGATCGGCTTCAGCATCGTCGACGCCCGGCGGAAGAAGCTGCTCAAGCGCTTCGTCGCCACGCCGATGCGGCGCTATCAGTACCTGGCGTCCTTCCTCCTGATGCGACTCGGCCTCATGGTCATCGAAGTTACCGTGATCGCATCGTTCGGTTACTTCGCCTTCGGCGTGCCCATGCGCGGGTCGCTCGCGGCGTTCGGCGTCGCCTGCCTGCTCGGTGCGCTGGTCTTCGGTTCGCTTGGCCTCCTCGTCGCGTCGCGCGCGAAGACCATCGAGGCCGCTTCGGGCCTCATGAACCTGATCATGCTCCCGATGTGGGTCGCGTCAGGCGTCTTCTTCTCGGCGGGGAACTTTCCCGACGCCGTCCAGCCGGTGATCCAGGCGCTCCCGCTCACGGCCGTCGTGGATTCGGTGCGCGGCATCATGATCCAGGGACTCGGCTGGAGCGCGCTGGCCCCCGAGTTCGCCATCGTGACCGCCTGGCTCGTGGTGAGCTTCGGCGTGGCCCTTCGCTTCTTCCGGTGGCGATGACGCCTCCGCGCGGGCGGATCCTCCTCGCCTTCGCGTCGATCTACTTCGTCTGGGGATCGACGTACCTCTTCATGCGCTTCGCGGTGGAGACGCTGCCGCCGATCGCCGTGGCCGGCGTTCGGTACTTCCTGGCCGGGGCGATCCTCTATGCCATCGCGGCCTGGCGCCGGGTCCCGGAGCCGCGCGCGATCGCGTGGCGCGGCCACGCCGTGGTCGGCACGCTGCTCACGGCGGGGAACGGTTCGGTTGCCCTGGCCGTGCAGCGGATCCCATCGGGCGTGGCGGCGCTCCTGGTCGCGTTCACGCCGTGCGTGATGGTGCTGCTGGAGTGGCTCTGGCGAAAGGGCGCGCGGCCGACGGCCGGCGTCATCACCGGGCTGATCCTCGGCGTGGTGGGGGTCCTGGCGCTCGTGGGCCCTCGAGCCTTCGGCGGGGCGCCCATCGATCCCGTGGGCGCCGGCATCGTCCTGTTCGGATCAGTGGCCTGGGCGGTGGGATCGGTGTATTCGCGGACCCTGCCGCGCTATGAGTCGGCGCTACGCACCAGCGGCGTGCAGATGCTGGCCGGGGGCGTGGTCGTGTGCGTTATCGCGCTGGCGACCGGCGACTTCGGCCGCTTCGACGCCGAGGCCGCGTCGCTGCTCAGCGTCCTCTCGTTCGCCTACCTGATCCTGGTCGGCTCGCTGCTCGGCTACTCGTCGTACATGTACTTGTTAGGCGTGACCAGCGCGGCGCGGGCGTCGACCTATGCGTTCGTCAACCCGGTGGTGGCCGTGATCCTCGGCGCCGTGTTCGCGGGCGAACCCCTGTCGGCGCGAGTGCTGGTCGCGGGAGGCATCATCGTCGTGGCGGTGGCGCTGATCACCTGGTATGGCGCCGAACGCCAGATGCCGCCGAAACGCCACCGCGCCGGCGAGGGGCTGGAGGTCCACGAGGCGCCGTAGGCCGCCGTCGTCAGTGCCGCTCGCCTCGGACCCGTCGCTCGATCCACGCCGCGATCGCCGGATGCGGCAGCAGCGGCTCGCCGG
>JABWBJ010000518.1 GCA_013360595.1 Gemmatimonadaceae bacterium
GACGGGCGCCCGGCGCGAGCCCTGAACGCCGGAACGGGCGCGACGGTGTCCCGCCGCGCCCGTCCGGAACCAGCGCCTCGGACTCAGGGCGTCCGTGTGCCGGTGAAGCGGTAACGCGCCACGACCGAGTCCTTGTCGGCCAGCTTCGCCCATCCGTAGCCGGTGACCTGACTGCCCGACGGGCGCGAAACCCAGTTGTCGATGACGGTGATGCCGCCCATGCTCTTGTCGACGTACGGAGCGGAAACGCCGACGGCGCTGTCGCCGGCGATCGTGTAGGTGGCAACGACCGTATCGCCGGGCTGCTCCTGGCTCGTCCCGCGGCAGGTCCCGCCGTTGCACACCTGGGTCCAGTGCAGGACGACCGAGTCGGACCCTTCCATGGTGGCGGTCCCGGTCCAGGTACCTGCCACGTCGGCCTCGGAGATCATGGCCATGGCGGGCGCGGCCGAATCGGCGGGTGGGGTGTCCGATCCGGCGCAGGCCACGAGCAGGGGGAGGGTAAAGAGCAATCGGCGCATTGGGGGCTCCAGGGGAGGTTGATTCGATGACGACGATACGCGATCCGGTCGATATGGGCAATATCGCGCCTGCGGTGACCCCGGAAGCGGCCGGCTGGGGGGGACTCACGCGATTACCTTTCCCCGAAACGGTGAGGCGCGCGGAGGCCGTGTTGTGAGCAAACGAGGCGTGTTGGCGGTGAGCGTCTGGTCGGCGGGGGTGATGGGCCTCGCGGCCGGCGTCGTCGAGGGGCAGGTGGCCGATCCCCGGCCGCCGAACGGTCGTGACCAGATGCCGGCCTTTGCCGGGCAGACGGATGCGCCGGAGCAGCGGCTGGGGGTCCTGTTCGACGTGGTGACGGTGGCCGAGGGGCTCGAGGTACCGTGGGCCGTCGCCTTCCTGCCTAACGGGCGGATGCTCGTGACCGAGCGGCCGGGGCGGCTGCGGGTGGTCGGGACCGACGGCTCCCTCTCGCCGCCGGTGGAAGGCCTTCCCCCGGTGGACGCGCGCGGACAGGGGGGCCTCCTCGACGTCGCCCTCGATCCCGAGTACGACGCCAACGGGCTGGTGTACTGGAGCTTCTCGGAGCCCGCGGGCGAGGGCGTGAACCACACGGCGGTGGCGCGAGGCCGGTTCGTCGACGGCGCCACCCCGCGGCTCGAGGACGTGCAGGTCATCTACCGCCAGTCGCCGTCCATGGCGTCGCGGGGCCACTTCGGGAGCCGCCTGGTCTTCGGCCGGGACCGCACGCTGTTCATCACGCAGGGCGACCGGCAGGTGGGGGCGGGCCGCGAGCAGGTGCAGAACATGGGGACCACCATCGGCAAGGTGGTCCGGATCAACCGCGACGGGTCGATCCCCGCGGACAACCCGTTCGTCGCCCGCGAGGGCGTGCGCCCGGAGATCTGGTCATCCGGCCACCGCAACGCACAGGCGGCCGCGCTGCATCCGGTGACCGGCGAGCTGTGGGAGGTGGAGCACGGCACGCGAGGCGGCGACGAGCTCAACATCGTCCGCAAGGGGCTCAACTACGGCTGGCCGGACGTGGCCTACGGGATCGAGTACCAGGGCACGCCCATCACCGGGGGGCTCACGCAGAAGGAGGGGACGGAGCAGCCCGCCTACTACTGGGATCCGGTGATCGGGCCGAGCGGGATGGCCTTCTACACGGCGGACCTGTTCCCGGCGTGGACGGGGAGCCTGTTCGTCGGCGGGCACGCGACGTACGACCTGGTGCGCCTGTCGCTCGACGGCGACCGGGTGACGGGCGAGGAGCGGTTGCTGCGCGACCTCGAGCCGCGGGCGCGGGTCCGCGACGTGCGGCAG
>JABWBJ010000058.1 GCA_013360595.1 Gemmatimonadaceae bacterium
GGAGGACGCCGGCCGCGCACTCCAGGCCGTCGCGGCCCGCGCGGTGACCAAGGCAGTGATCGTTCCCGGCTCGCCGGGCGCCGCGCCAGGCGGCGCTCAGGCCCGGTAGCGGAAATGAATGAGGAGGAGGTCGAGCGCCGAGCGCGGGAAGTCCGCGATCGACACCTTCGACCCCCTCACATCCTCCCAGCGCATGAGCGGATACTCGTAGAGCAGCGCGTGCAGTGGAGGAGCCTGGCCCGCGCGATGAAGCCGGTTGAGCCGGGCCAACAGCTCGACGTCGAAGATCCAGCGGGACGTGAAGGGCTCCTCGAGCACCGCGTCCAGGAGAGGCCCGGCGCGGAACAGCTTCGCTCCGCACTGCGTGTCGTACACGGCCGCGCGCAGCGAGACCGAGACCATCGTGGCGAACACGCGGCCGAGGTAGTGGCGGACTTCGCTCCGCCGGATCCGGCGACCCATCAGCTTCACGCGCGACCCGAACACGGTGAGGAGCGCCGGATGGTCCTCCAGGATCCGCGCGAAGACCGCCACGTCGTCGAGGGGAGTCGCGAGATCCGCGTCCCAGAACCCGACGTACCGTGCCCCGGACGCACAGGCGGACCGCATGCCGGCCCGGACCGCCTCACCTTTCCCCCTGTTCCGCGGCAGGTCGAGCGCAGCGATCCGTCCGGGATGGATGGCAGCCAGCCGGGCCAGCAGCCTCGACGTGCCGTCGGCGCTCCCGTCGTTCACGAGAATCAGGTCGAGGTCCGGCTGGGCGTCGAGCGCCTGGTCCAGGGCATCCACCCGGAGCCGGTGCTCTTCGTTGTAGCAGGGGATGACCACCACCGTGCGCCCCGCGGGCGGGGAGGGGGGTCGAAGTCGCTCAGGTGGCTGGGCGGTCACTGGCTGGCGTGGGAGCAAGCGGAGTGTAGCGCTCGTCGTGACGGCGTAGTGAATCCGTCAACATTTCTGTTGAACAATTGCCGGGATCCGTTTAAGCTGCGCGCATGGGCCATGCCGTTCAGGCGCCGGCCGGTTACCGCGGCACGCGCGCCGAGATCATCCGGACTCTGAAGACGTCGCAACCTCTTACCACAAAAGAGCTTGCGACTCGTTTCGGCGTGACGGCGAACGCCCTGCGCCGCCACCTC
This sequence comes from Gemmatimonadaceae bacterium, assembly GCA_013360595.1. Taxonomy (GTDB): domain Bacteria; phylum Gemmatimonadota; class Gemmatimonadetes; order Gemmatimonadales; family Gemmatimonadaceae; genus JABWBJ01. The sequence goes on from JABWBJ010000058.1 coordinate 1,137, forward strand.
AAGGAGCTGGAGGCCGAGGGCATCGTGCGGTACCGGAGGGAGATTCGTGGCGTCGGCGGACCGGTCTTTGCGTACCGGCTCACCGAGGCCGGCGAGTCGCTCTTTCCGCGAGGTTACGAGCGGGCGCTGTCGGAGGTGCTCGACCTCGTGCGGCAGCAGCAGGGTGACGAGGGCGTGGTCCGGCTGTTCGAGCGCCGTTGGGATGACATCGCCCGCGTGGCCCGGCCGGAGCTCGAGCGGCTGCCGGTGGCCCAGCGGGCGACGCGGCTGGCGGAGCTCCTGACTTCGTTAGGCTACATGGCGGAGGTCCGGCCCGGGGGCCGGGACGCGCTCCCGGTGCTGACCGAACACAACTGCGCGATCCGGGTGATCGCCGAGCGCTTTCCGGAGGTGTGCGCCGCCGAGGAGCGGTTCATCGCCGACCTGCTCGGCGCGCCCGTCACGCGCCAGGCGCACATCGCGAAGGGGGCGAACTGCTGTGAGTATTGCGTCGGCACTCGTGACTCATGACTCCGCAACTCGCAACTCGCAACTCGCAACTCGCAACTCACAACTCGCCGTTGACTCCGTTCCCTGATTCCTGCTCTCCCGTGTCTTCCGAAATCGAACTCCTCGTCAACAAGGATTACCAGTACGGCTTCTCGACCGACATCGAGGCCGACGCGCTGCCGCCCGGCCTGAATGAAGGCGTCGTGCGCGCGATCTCCGAGCGCAAGCGGGAACCGGAGTGGATGCTCGAGTGGCGCCTCAAGGCGTTCCGCCGCTGGCAGCAGATGACGGAACCGCACTGGTCGAACGTCAATTATCCCGCGATCGACTACCAGGCCATCTCCTACTACTCGGCGCCCAGGACGGCCAAGCCGCTCGGAAGCCTCGATGAGCTGGACCCGAAGATCCGCGACACCTACGACCGGCTCGGCATTCCGCTCCACGAGCAGAAGCTGCTGGCGGGCGTGGCCGTGGACGCGGTCTTCGACTCGGTCTCCGTGGGAACGACGTACAAGGAGGAGCTCCGGAAGCACGGCGTCATCTTCTGCTCCTTCGGCGAAGCGGTCCAGGAGCACCCTGAACTCGTCAGGCGATACCTCGGTTCCGTGGTGCCGTACAGCGACAACTTCTTCGCCGCCCTCAACTCGGCGGTCTTCTCCGACGGCTCCTTCGTGTACGTCCCGAAGGGCGTGCGCTGCCCGATGGAGCTGTCCACCTACTTCCGCATCAATGCCGCCGACACCGGCCAGTTCGAGCGGACGCTGATCGTGGCCGACGAGGGCGCGTACGTCAGCTACCTCGAGGGATGCACGGCGCCCAAGCGGTCCACCAACCAGCTGCACGCCGCCGTGGTCGAGCTGGTCGCGCTCGACCGCGCCACGGTGAAGTACTCCACCGTCCAGAACTGGTACGCCGGCGACGAGGAAGGGCGTGGCGGCATCTTCAATTTCGTCACCAAGCGCGGCAAGGCGTTCGCCGGGTCGAAGATCTCCTGGACCCAGGTGGAGACGGGCTCGGCGATCACGTGGAAGTACCCGAGTGTGATCCTCCAGGGCGACCACGCCACCGGCGAGTTCTACTCGGTCGCCGTGGTGAACAACCACCAGCAGGCCGACACCGGCACGAAGATGATTCACGTGGGCCGGAACACGAAGTCCACGATCGTCTCCAAGGGCATCTCGGCCGGCCGCGGCAACAACAGCTACCGCGGGCAGGTGAAGGTGCTGCCGAAAGCGGCCAACGCGCGCAACTACACGCAGTGCGACTCGATGCTGATCGGGAACCGCTGCGGCGCGCATACGTTCCCGTACGTCGAGGTCCAGAACAACACCGCCATCGTGGAACACGAGGCCAGCACGTCCAAGATCGGCGAGGACCAGATCTTCTACTGCAAGGCGCGCGGCCTCAGCGGCGAGCAGGCCGTGTCGATGATCGTCAGCGGTTTCTGCCGCGAAGTGTTCAAGGAACTGCCGATGGAGTTCGCGCTGGAGGCGCAGCAGCTGCTCGGGATAACGCTCGAGGGGTCGGTGGGGTAGGGCCGAGGGCCGAGGGCCGAGCGCCCAGCGCCGAGGGCCGAACACGAACACGAACACGAATCACGAATCACGAATCACGAATCACGATACCAATGATCCATATCTCCGAGTTGCACGCGTCGGTCGGCGAGAAGGAGATCCTCAAGGGCATCTCCCTCGAGATCGCCGCCGGCGAGATCCACGCCATCATGGGGCCGAACGGGTCCGGAAAGAGCACGCTGGCCCAGGTGCTGGCCGGCCACCCCGGATACGAGGTCACGGCCGGGACGGTCACGTACAACGGTCAGGACCTGCTGGCCATGGACCCCGAGGAGCGCGCCCAGGCAGGCGTCTTCCTCGCCTTCCAGTATCCGGTCGAGATTCCGGGCGTCTCCAACGCCTACTTCCTGCGCTCGGCCTACAATGAGATCCGCAAGGCGCGGGGCGAAGCCGAGGCCGACCCGCTCGAGTTTCTGGACATCGTCTCCGAACGCCTGAAGCTCGTCGACCTCGATGAGGCGATGCTGAACCGCTCGGTCAACGCCGGCTTCTCCGGCGGCGAGAAGAAGCGGAACGAGATCCTCCAGCTGGCGGTCCTCGATCCGCGGTTCGCGATCCTCGACGAGACCGACTCCGGTCTGGACATCGATGCCCTCCGGATCGTGGCGGACGGCGTGAACCGGCTCCGCCGGAAGGACAATGCTTTCCTGGTCGTCACGCACTACCAGCGATTGCTCAACTACATCGTCCCCGACCGCGTCCACGTGCTCGTCGACGGCCGGATCGCCCGCTCGGGCGGGAAGGAGCTCGCGCTGGAACTCGAGGAGCGCGGGTACGACTGGGTGACGGCCGAGCCGGTGGCGGGAGTCTGACGTGGGCACGGCCTACGCCCAGCAGTTCGCGGCGCAACGACCCGAGGGACCGGCCTGGCTGACGGCGATCCGCGAGCGCGCGATCGCCCGGTTCCGCGAGGTGGGGTATCCCACGACGCGGAACGAGGAGTGGCACTTCACGAGCCCGGCGCCGATCGCCGAGGCCGACTTCGTGCCGATGCGCGCCGCGACGGGCACGCTGTCGGTCGAAGACCTGGGGCCGCTCCTGTTCGGCGAACCGGACTGGCCGCGGCTGGTCTTCGTCAACGGCCGCTTTGCGCCGTCGCTCTCGCGCGTGGACGCGCGCGATGGGGTCAAGGCGATGAGCCTGGCCGTCGCCCTGCGCGAGGAGCCGTCGCTCCTCGAGTATCACCTGACCCGGCGCGCCGACATCGTCGACCCGGCGCAGGTGTTCACCGCGATCAACACGGCGCTCATGCAGGACGGCGCCGTCGTCCAGGTGGGGCGCGGGATCGACGCGGCCACGCCGATCCACCTGCTCTTCCTGAGCGACGCGGCCGCGGAGGATGGCGTCTGCCATCCGAGGATCCTCCTCGTCGCCGAACCGGGCTCCCGGGCCACGGTCATCGAACAGCACGCCGGCGCCGGCGGCGAGCGCTACTTCACCAACGTCGTCACCGAAGCCTGGATCGGCGAAGGCGCGACGCTCCACCACCTGCGGCTGCAGCGGGAATCGGCGCGCGCGTTCCACGTCGGCACGACGGCCGTCCACCAGGAGCAGGACTCGCACTTCGTCTCCTTCTCGTTCGCCACGGGGGCCGCCCTGTCCCGCATCAACATTCACACCGGCCTCCACGGCCGCGGGGGCGGCGCGACCCTCAACGGCCTGTACATGCTGGACGGCGAACAGCACTGCGACCACCAGACGCGGATCGTGCACGCCCAGCCCGACTGCTACAGCCGTGAGGTCTACAAGGGGATCCTCGATGGCGCCTCGCACGGGGTCTTCAACGGCAAGGTGTACGTCCATCCCGAGGCGCAGAAGACCGACGGCAAGCAGACCAACAACACGCTCCTGCTTTCGGAGCGCGCCCGGATCGACACCAAACCGCAGCTGGAGATCTTCGCCGACGACGTCAAGTGCACCCACGGCGCCACGGTGGGCCGCATCGACGAGACGGCGCTGTTCTACATGAAGAGCCGCGGGATCCCGGATCGTGAGGCGCGGAAGCTCCTCACGTACGCCTTCGCCGCCGAGGTGCTGGAGACCATCCCGGTTGACGCGCTGCGCGATGGCCTCGAGCGGCTCACGCTCGAGCGCTTCACCGGGACGCCTCCGCGGGCCTGAGCGCGGGCCAGCGCTGACCCCGTATTCCCGTGATTCACATGGTTCTGCGAGCGGACTCATGACCACCGTCACCGAGCGAACACAGGCCGGGGTGATGAACGCCCTCGATGTGCATCGGATCCGGGCCGATTTCCCCATCCTGGGAATCCGCCCGCGGGGCAAGCCGCTGGTCTACCTCGACAGCGCCGCGACGAGCCAGAAGCCGCGTCAGGTCATTGACGCCCTCCGGCGCTACTACGAGGAGGAGAACGGCAACATCCACCGCGGCGTGCACTACCTGAGCGAACTGGCCACTGCCCGGTACGACGAAACCCGGGAGGCGGTCCGCCGATTCATCAACGCCGCGGACGTCCGGGAAGTCGTGTTCACGCGGAACACCACGGAGTCGGTGAACCTCGTCGCGTCGTCTTTCGGCCAGGCGTTCGTGCGCAGCGGCGACGAGATCGTGGTCTCCATCATGGAGCACCATTCGAACCTCGTGCCCTGGCAGCTGCTCGCCGAGCGGACCGGCGCGGTGATCCGCGCGGTGCCCGTGACCGACAGGGGCGAGCTGGACCTGGAAGCGTTCGGCCGCCTGCTGAGCCACCGCACGCGGATCGTCGCGCTCACGTGGGTCTCGAACGCGCTCGGCACCGTGAATCCGGTGCGGCGCATCGTCGAGATGGCCCATGCCCGCGGCGTCCCGGTGCTGCTGGACGGCGCCCAGGCGGCGCCGCACCTGGCCATCGACGTCCAGGCCGTGGGCTGCGATTTCCTCGCGTTCTCGGGCCACAAGATGCTCGGTCCGACCGGCGTCGGCATCCTCTACGCGCGCGGCGACTGGTTCGACCGGCTCCCTCCCTACCAGGGCGGCGGCGACATGATCGAGACGGTGACCATCGAGCGAACGACCTTCGCCAGGCCGCCGTCCAGGTTCGAGGCCGGAACGCCCGACATCGCGAACGTGGTCGCCTTCCGGGCCGCCATCGAGTACCTGGAGCAGGTCGGACTCGACGCCGTGCAGCGCCACGAGCATCTGCTCCTCGGCGAGGCCACCGTGCGCGTCGGCGCGATGCCCGGCGTACGGGTGATCGGCACCGCGCCCGAGAAGGCCGGCGTCCTCAGCTTCACCATGGAGGGCGTGCACCCGCACGACATCGCCACCATCCTCGACCAGCACGGCGTCGCGATCCGGGCCGGCCACCACTGCACGCAGCCGCTGATGGCCCGCTTCGGCTGCGGCGCCACGGCCCGCGCCTCGTTCTACCTCTACAACACGCTCGACGACGTCGCGGCGCTGGCCACCGCCCTCGAGTCCGTGCACCAGGTCTTCGGCTGATGGATCTCGGCGCGCTCTACGAGGAGGTCATCCTCGACCACAACCGGTCGCCGCGGAACTGGGGCGAGGTGCCCGGTGGCACGAGCGTCGAGGGGCGGAACCCGCTCTGTGGTGACCGGATCTCGCTCAGCGTCCGGCTCGACGGTGACACGATCGCCGACGTGCGATTCACCGGCGAAGGGTGCGCGATTTCCAAGGCCTCGGCCTCGATGATGACGCAGGCCATCAAGGGAAAGACGACCGCCGAAGCGGAGGCGCTGTTCACCGGCTTTCACGACCTCGTGACCGGACAGGCCGCCGGTTCGCCGCCCGACAAGGCGCTGGGATCGCTGCGCGCCTTCGCCGGCGTCGCCCGGTTCCCCACCCGCGTCAAGTGCGCGACGATGGCCTGGCACGCGATGCGCGAGGCGCTCGAGCGGAGCAGGGTGTGAGCCGTGGGGACGGCGACGTCGTGTACGACGTCGCGCCGCTGAGCGATCTGCCGGATCCCGGGCTGCTTGGCGTATCCCTCCCGTCGGGCGAGCGCGTCTGCCTGATCCGGCGTGGCGGGCGGGTGACGGCGCTCCGCGACGAGTGCACGCATCAGGGCATGCCCCTGTCCGCCGGCGAGCTGCACGACGACGGGACCGTCGAATGTCCCTGGCACGGGGCCCGCTTCGATGGTGCCACCGGCGAGCCACGGCGGGGCCCGGCGGAGGTGCCGGTGGCAACCTTCGACGTCAGGGTGGAGGGCGATCGCGTGCTGGTCGTGCCGCCCTCCGGCAGCCGGATACGGTAGGGGCCTCCCTGACGCATTCGCCGCGTCGCGGGGCGGCGGGGAGCGTCGACGGCGCCGGGTGGTCTCGGCGCGGGCCGTGCGCTAGTGTCGGTGTGCGCGCCATGACGACGCGCGACGTGCCGTCACCCGACTCCAGCCATGCACCCCCTCCGCCCCACGTTTCAGGTCGTTGCCCTGGCCCTTCCGGTCTGCCTGCTCGTTCCCGGCGCCCTCCGCGCCCAATCGGCCGTTCCGTCGCGCAACGGCAATGGCGGCTCCCGTCGCGAGTTGACGGTCGTTCGCGTCTCCGGGGCGATCCGGGTGGACGGCGTCCTGGATGACGACGCGTGGTCGCGCGCCAACCGCGCATCGGGCTTCGTGCAGAGCGAACCGCGCGAGGGCCAGCCGGCGACGGAGGAAACGGAGGTGATGGTCCTGTACGACGACCAGTACCTCTACATCGGCGCGCTGATGCGCGACGCCGAGGCCTCGCGGGCCGTGGTCAACGACATCCGGAAGGACTTCCGCGAGGATGACCAGGATGACTTCGAGGTGATCATCGACACGTTCCGCGACCGCCGGAACGGATACGTCTTCATCGTGAACCCGGCCGGCGGGCGAGTCGACCGCCAGATCTCGAACGAGGGACGCGAGATCAACTCCAGCTGGGACGGAGTCTGGGACGTGCGCACGCAGCGCCGGGCTGACGGGTGGAGCGCGGAGTTCCGGATCCCGTTCCGGACGTTGCGGTTCACGCCGGGAGCCGATCAGGCGTGGGGCGTGAACTTCTCGCGCCGGATCCGCCGGAAGAACGAGGTGACGTTCTGGGCGCCGGTGCCGCGCGCGTACAACCTGATGCGGCTTTCGCTCGCGGGCGATCTGACGGGGCTCGATCCCGGGCAGTCGGGGCGCGACATCCGGGTGAAGCCGTACCTGCTGTCGCAGACGCTGCGGGGGATCGGCGGCAGCGGTTTCGACGAGGACGTGAACGCCGGCGTCGACGCGAAGATCGCCGTCACGCGGGGGCTGACGCTGGACCTGACCGTGCGTCCCGACTTCGCGCAGGTCGAGGCGGACGAGCAGCAGGTGAACCTGACGCAGTTCGCCCAGTTCTTCCCGGAGAAGCGCGAGGCCTTCCTGGAGAACTCGGGGATCTTCTACGTGGGGGACGCGGCGCGGCTGAACCGGGTGTTCACGCCGCCCACGCCTGACGACGACAACCTGCTGTTCTTCTCGCGGCGGATCGGCATCCGCCGCGACCGCAAGCCGCTGGACATCGACGCCGGCGCCCGGCTCACGGGCGTGGCGGGAGGCTTCGGCATCGGGCTGATCAACATGCAGGTGCGTGGCGACGAGGCCACGGACGCCAACAACTACACGGTCCTGCGCGTGCGGAAGAACGTCGGCGGCGGATCCGACGTCGGCGTGCTCTTCATGCAGCGCCAGTCCACCGACGACGGCGGCGACTACAATCGGGTGGCCGGCGCGGACGCGAACATCCGCTTCTTCAACCGCCTGGACTGGAACTCCTATCTGGTGGCCACGCGCACGCCCGGCCGGTCAGGCGGGCAGTACGCGGCGCGCACGTCGCTCAACTACGAGGGAAACTTCTTCCACGGCAAGGGCGGCGTGATGTCCCTGGGTGAGCAGTTCAACAACGACCTCGGCTTCTACCGGCGGACGGGGGTCAAGAAGTGGTTCACCGACATCGGCATCCGCCCGCGGCCCGAGGCCCTGCGACGCCGCGGGATCCGCGAGCTGCACCCGCACATCGTGTGGGATCTCTTCACCGACCAGCAGAACCACATGGTGCAGAAGCGGCTGCACAGCGGGCAGACGTTCTTCTTCGAGAACGGCGGCGTGCTGGAGCTGTCGTACAACCCCACGTTCAACCTGCTGAGCGCCCCGCTCGAGCTGCACGAGGGCGCCGAACTCCCGGCCGGCCCCTACGGCTGGAACGAGTTCGGCGTCCTGGCCAACACGGACGCGAGCAAGCGCCTCTCGCTGTCGTCCCGCTGGACGTTCGGCGGACTCTACAACGGAACGCAGAAGTCCGTCTCGGCCACGCTGACCTGGCGGCCGAGTTATCAGATGCGCCTCAGCGCGGGCGTGCAGCGCACGGACGCCGACCTGGACGTGGCGAACGGCTCGTTCACCAACGCGGTGTACACCGTGCGCGCGAACTACTCGTTCACGCCGGCCATGTTCATCGATGCCCTGTCGCAGTACGATCCGGGCACGAAGCAGCTGAACGCGAACGTGCGGTTCAACCTCATCCATCACCCGCTGAGCGACCTCTTCATCGTGTACAACGAATCGCGGATCCGCAGGCCGGAGGCGCCGGTGGCCGGCCGCTCGGTGGCGGTGAAGGTGACGCAGATGCTGGCGTTCTGACGAGCGACGAGCGATGCGCGATGAGGGGGCGCGGAATGCTTCGTCTCATCGCTCATCGCTCAGCAGAGATGTACCGCCATCGCCTTGAACGTCGCGTACACCTCGACTCCTTCGCGGAGACCCATCTCCCGGGCCGAACGGGTGGTGACCGCCGCGACCAGCGGCGTGCCGTGGACGTCCAGCGTCACACGGGCAAACGCGCCTAACGTACCGACCTCCACCACGCGGCCGCGGAACAGATTCCGCGCCGAGGTGGACTGCGGCGCGAGCGACAGCACCACCTCCTCGGACCGGACGACCGCGTAGCAGGGGCCGTCGCCGGCGCTCCCTACCGTGTAGAAGGTGAGCGGCCCGCTCCGGAACTCGATGGCGTGATACCCGCGCGCGAGCGCCGCCGGATCGCCTTCCAGCCAGTCCGGCGGCTCGTCGGCCAGCACGTGGGCAGTCCCCGCGAACACGTTCTCGGCGCCCAGGAACTCGGCGATGTACGGCGACGCCGGCTGCCGGAAGACCTGTTCGGGGGGCCCGAACTGGAGCACGCGACCCGCATCGAGCAGCACGGCCACATCGCCCAGCAGGCCGGCCTCGGTGAAGTCGTGGGTGACCTGCAGCGCGGTAAAGCCCCACTCGCGGTGGAGAGCCCGCACTTCCCGGCGCGTGCGACCCCGCCGGCGCGGGTCGAGCGCGCTGAAGGGCTCGTCCAGCAGAACCACGGCGGGCCGCCGGGCGAGGGCCCGCGCCA
>JABWBJ010000519.1 GCA_013360595.1 Gemmatimonadaceae bacterium
CGGCGAGGCGCACGCGCAGGGTCTGCGGGCGCTGGTGCACGCGCATGCCGCGGAGGCGATGGCGCTGGCCATCGACGCCGGATGCGACCAGATCGAGCATGGCGTCTTCGCGACCGCCGGCGTCCTCTCGCTCATGGCGGCCCGCGGCACGTACCTCTCGCCACAGTGCGGGCTCGTGTTCCGGAATTATCTGGAGAACCGGGCGAAGTACGAGGGGATCGGCAACTACAACGCCGAGGGCTTCGCGGCCATGGAGCGCGCGCTGCCGCTGGCGGTGGACGCAATCCGGCGCGCGGTGAACACGCCGGGCGTGAAGGTCGTCTTCGGGACCGACGCGGTGGCCGGAGCGCACGGCCGCAACGTCGACGACCTCATCTGCCGCGTGAACGAGGCCGGCCAGTCGCCGATGGACGCGATCACCTCGGCCACCTCGCTGGCGGCGCAATCGATGCGGCTCGCCGACTCGCTCGGGACGCTGCGGGCCGGCGCCCTCGCCGACGTGATCGCGGTGCGCGGGAACCCGCTGGCCGACTTCGGCGCGATGCGGCGCGTGGTCTTCGTGATGAAGGACGGGCGGATCTACCGCAATGGACCGTGAGGCACGACGGGTGATGACGCAGGCACGGGTTCACCGGTTCGCGGCGGGCATGGCGGGCGTGGCGGGCGTGGCGCTGGCCACCATGGCCGGCGCGCAGCAGCCGCGGGTCGACTGGCCGGTTTACGGGGGCGATGCGGGGGGCATGCGGTACTCGCCGCTGGCCGACGTGAATCGCGAGAACGTGCACCGCCTGACGCGGGCCTGGACCTGGGCCACCGGCGAGACGCCGATCGCCCGGACGGATTCGACCCGGGCGGCGCGGCCGGGGACGTTCCAGGCGACGCCGATCGTGGTCAACGACACGATGTACCTGAGTACGCCCTTCAACCGGGTGGTGGCGCTCGACGCGGGCACGGGCCGGGAGCTCTGGCGGTACGATCCCGGGGCGCACCGGTACGGGCAGCCCTCGAACGGCACCGGGTTCGTGCATCGCGGCGTCGCGCTCTGGACCAGCGGGCGCGAGCGGCGGGTCTTCATCAACAGCCGGTGGCGGCTGATCGCGCTGGATGCGTCCACGGGGCGGCCGGTCTCCACGTTCGGATCGAACGGCGAGGTGGACGTCACGCAGGGGCTCGACTGGCCCGTGAACCCGCTCCACTACACGAACACGTCGCCGCCGGTGATCTGGGGCGATCTGGTGATCCTCGGCAACGGCGTCGGGGACCGGCTGATGTACCGGCGCGATCCGCCCGGGGACGTGCAGGCCTTCGACGCGCGCACCGGCCGCCGGGTCTGGCGTTTCCGCACGGTGCCGTCGCCGGGCGAGTACGGGAACGACACCTGGCAGGACGACTCGTGGCGGATCACGGGGCACACGAACGTGTGGGCGCCGTTCACGGTGGACAGCGCCCGCGGCCTGGTGTATCTGCCGGTGGGCACGCCGAGCAACGACTGGTACGGCGGCCGCCGGAAGGGCGAGAATCTCTTCGGCGAGAGCGTGGTCTGCCTGGACGCGCGCACGGGACGCCGGGTCTGGCACTTCCAGGTCGTGCACCACGGGCTCTGGGATTACGATCTGCCGGCGCCGCCTAACGTGGTCACGATCCGGCGACCGGCGGGGGCCGTGGACGCGGTGCTGGTGCCGACGAAGCAGGGGTTCGTGTTCGCGTTCGACCGGGTGAACGGCCGCCCGCTGTGGCCGATCGAGGAGCGTCCCGTCGCCGCGAGCGACGTGCCGGGCGAGGCGGCCTGGCCGACGCAGCCGTTCCCGTCGAAGCCGGCCC
>JABWBJ010000520.1 GCA_013360595.1 Gemmatimonadaceae bacterium
GCCGAGCTCCACGGCCAGCTGCGCGCGCACGATGTCCCCGAAGCCGCCGAGGAACAGGCCGAGGTCGACGCCCCGGTCCACGAGGCGGGCCACGGCGCCGAAGACGTCGCCGGCGCGCCGTTCGGCCACGAGGTCGAGAACGGCCAGCTGTTCGTCTTCGGCGACGATGCCCAGGGCGTCCCGGACGGCGTCCACGGTGAGCCGTCCGTCGTGGAACGACAGCACCTGGTCAGTGAGGCTCAGCGCGTCGCGCATGGACCCGTCGGCGGCGCGCCCGATGAGGGCCAGCGCGTCGGCGTCGGCCTCGACCGCTTCGGCCGCGAGCACCGTCACCAGGCGGGCACGGATCTCCGGACCGGAGATCCGCTTGAAGTCGAAGCGTTGCAGGCGGCTCAGGACGGGCGCCGCGAACTGCGCGATCTTCTGGGGTTCCGTCGTCGCGAAGACGAAGACGACCCGGGGCGGCGGCTCCTCGAGGATCTTCAGCAGCGCATTCCATGCCTCGCGCGTGAGCATGTGCGCCTCGTCGATGATATACACCTTCCAGCGCGTTTCGCCGGACGGCGCGTACATCGCCCGTTCCCGCAGGTCGCGCGCGTCATCGACCCCGCGATTCGACGCGGCGTCGATCTCCACGACATCGAGACTGGAGGCGCCCGACCAGATGCGCGTACATGACTGGCAGGTCCCGCAGGGCTCGCCGTTCTCCTGCCGCTGCTCGCAGTTGAGCGCCATGGCAAGCACGCGCGCGAGCGTGGTTTTTCCGGTCCCGCGGGGCCCGCACAGCAGGTAGCCATGGGCGACGCGCCCGCGCGCGATGGCCCCGCGCAACGTGTTGGACACGTGCGTCTGCACGGCGACTTCCTCGAAGCGGCGGGGACGGAACTTTCTTGCCAGGGAGAGCACGGGGGACCCGGGGGGAGGGTTCGGGGTTCAGGGGTCGGGGTTCAGGGGGCTGCGTGCTCGTGCTGGGGCTGGTGCTGGGGCTGGGGCTGGGGCTGGAGCTGGGTGCTGGTGCTGGTGCTGGGCCCCCCCTCCTCACCACCAGACGAGAATGCCGCGGGCCCGACTCGGCATCGGCGCCCGCGGCAATACTCCAGGTCTGACGAAGCAACGAGAGACACCACGTACCGCTGCTACCTTCGGGGTCCTGACGGGGTTGGCGGGCTCGCGCCCTCCGGGACCTGGAGCACCGGGAAAGCTAAGCGCCGTCGCAAGCCCGCGGGACCGGCCTCAGTCGCGCCGCGGCGCCGTGACCACCACCGGCCAGTCCGACGTATCCCCGAGCTCGCGCCACGCTTCATCGAGCGCATCGAGCAAAACCAGCGCGGCGGTTCGAGCCTCATCCTCGGATACGTCGAGGTGCAACACGATCCGCAGGCGCGACGGGGTCCAGACCGACACCAACACGCCCTCCCGCGCCACCTTCCGCGCCACGTTGGCGGCATCGAGGCCCGGGGCGAGATCCACCATCACGATGTTCGTCTCGGGGGGCATGACCGTGGCCGCGATCGCGCGATCCACGACGTGCGCGAAGTCGGCGGCCCGCGCGTGGTCCTCCGCCAACCGCTCCAGGTGATGCTCGAGCCCATACAGGGCGGCCGCCGCCAGGACGCCGCTCTGTCGCATGACGCCACCGAGCCGCTTCCGCACCTCGTTCGCGCGCGTGATGACGTCGTCGTCGCCCGCGAGACAGGCGCCGGCCGGCGCGCCCAGGCCCTTCGAAAACGAGACCATCACGGTGTCCGACCACTCGGCGAACTCGGCCAGCGCGTCTCCGGTCGCCGCGGCCGCGTGCCAGAGTCGCGCCCCGTCCAGG
>JABWBJ010000521.1 GCA_013360595.1 Gemmatimonadaceae bacterium
CGTCGGACCACGCGCCCGACGCCGGCGCCGGCGGCCGCCTCCGCGGTCCCGTCGGTCGAGCCGTCGTCCACGATGATGATCTCGTACGCCCAACCCGAGTCGCGCATCACGCGGTCCACGCTGCGCACCTGCTCCGCGACGTGCGCCGCCTCGTTGAACGCCGGGATCACGACGGAAACCGCGCGATCCAGGTCGCGCAGTTCCTCGTCGACGACCTGCTCGATCCGGGATCCCGGGTCAGTCATGGACAGTGGCATCGTGGCGCAACACGTGGATCTCGCCCCCGCCGACCGTGGCGGGGAACGTGCGGATCAGCTCATATCGGGGCGGGGCGAGGTAATCGAACAGCGCCGGCGCCACCGCCCGCAGGCGCGCCGGCAGCGTGTAGACGACCCAGGTGCGCGGCCCGCTTCGCTCGGCGTCCCCCAGCATCGTCAACGAGCTGGTGAAGCGCCAGTTCCCCCCCTTTCCCTGCAGGAAGTAGACGTGGTACGCGATGTCCAGTGCCACCACCTCGTCTCCGGGGCGCCGCTCGGCCTCGGCGAAATCGTATGCCGCCTGGAACTGCTGCTTCGGCTGCCATGCGCGCGGCACCGTCAGGAGGCTCATGGCCGCCACGGCGGCGGCCCCACCGGTCGCGACTGCCGCGGGACGCCACCGCACCAGCCAATGGACCAGGACCCAGCCACCGCGGATGGCCGCCACCACGATGAACGCCGCCGCAAAGAAGAAGAAGCGCGGCCAGAGGTTGTGGCCGGCGGCCACGACGGCCATGAGGGTCACGAGAACGGGAAGGAACATGAGGAGCGTCGCGAGCCGCGACCGGCGCCAGAGACTCGCCACGCCCACGCCGAGCACGGCGGCGGCGGCGCGCTGTTCCTCGACGCGGATGGCGGCCAGGCGGGTGGGGGTCATGGCGGGGTCGCCCGACCCCTTGGACCCGTCGGTGACGATGACGTAGTGGACCTCGATGCCGGCGTCGACCCAGCGGGCGACGGTGCCGCCGGCCCCGAACTCGGGGTCGTCGGGGTGGGCCAGGATGACCAGGGCGCGGGTTGGGGTGGACGACTCGGCGGTCGCGGGGGCGTTCGTCGGCATGGCAGGCTTCATCCTCGAAGGTCGTGACGGGGAGGCTGTGACGCCCGGCGCGCGGACGCCGCGCGACCGCGGGCGGTCACGGTGCGGCAACACATCGGGCGGCCATCATTCTACGCCAACGCGCAAGGTTAATCCGGGATTAATCGGCGCCCCGACCGGACCGGGATTACAGACCAGGGCGCGGCGATTTCGATGCTTCATGGCGCTCACGGCGCGCTCACGGCGCGCTCATGTCGGCAAATCCGGGCGCGCGGGGCCGTATCTAGACCCCCTCGCTTTGCGTTACTATAGGCGGTAACCGCCAGCACGCCGCGTGCCGGCGGGTGTTACCGCCTTGGACGGGCGACACACGATCGGCGCCAGGTATGGGCCCCGCGGACCGTCGATCGCATTTGCCCGCCCCATGGAGAGTGATCGATTTGAGATCGTGCAACGCTGTGTATCGTGACGCACCAAACCGCACAGTCGCGCGGATCGTGCCGGCCGGGCGCATCAGCCCCGGCTGTTCGTGCTTAACCTCTCCCCACGTGTAACGGCATCCAACGCAGACCTGGTTCTAACAGGGAGGACGACATCATGAACCCCACCGGAACGAACGGATGGACCCTCAGCCCCCGCGGCGTGCTCCAGCGCGTGACCAGCCTCGTGGTCGTCGCGCTCTTGCTCGCGGTGGTGCTGCCGGCCGGCGCCAGCCGCCTGGTCGGCGCGCAGTCGCAAG
>JABWBJ010000059.1 GCA_013360595.1 Gemmatimonadaceae bacterium
GGCGGTACCGCGGCCGCGCTGCGCGGCGGTACCATGGACCGCCCATCGCCTGCCGGCTCCCGGTCAGCGTTGCTGCGGCCGGCGCAGCATCCAGGGCACGGCTGAACTCCGCCACGGAGGCAAAGCGATCGGCGGGTACCTTCGACAGTGCCCTCGCGATGGCTGCATCGACGTGCTCGGCAACGGCAGGGCGGACGGTCCGTACCGGCCGGGGCGCTTCGCTGAGCAGCCGCGCCACCACGGCCTGCATGGTCCGTCCGGTCACCGGCGGCTCCCCGACCAGTGCCTCATACAGCACCGCCGCGAGCGAATACTGGTCGCTCCGCGCATCAACCGTTCGTTCGCCGGCCGCCTGTTCGGGGCTCATGTAGTGCGGCGTGCCCAGCGACAGACCGGTTTCGGTCAACCGCTCGCCGTCCGACTCCTGCACGGCCAGCGCGATCCCGAAATCGGTGAGCAGCGCCGCGCCCTCCTGCAACAGCACGTTCTCCGGCTTGATGTCGCGATGGACGATCCCGTGGCGGTGGGCGTGGTCGAGCGCACTGGCGACCTGCTTCGTGATCTGGAGCGCCTGCTCCACGCCGAGCTGACCCTCCCGATTGATCGCGTCGCGCAGCGACTCACCCCGGACGTTCGGCATCACGTAGTAGAGTTGTCCGTCGGCGACTCCCGAGTCGAGCAACTTGAGGATGTGCACGTGATCCAGTCGCGCGGTGATTCTGACCTCGGAAAGGAAACGCTCCGCTCCCAGGATGGCGCCGATGTCCGGCCGCAGGACCTTGACGGCGACTTCGCGCTGCAGCTTGAGGTCGTGGGCCAGATAGACGGTCGCCATGCCACCCTGACCGATCTGCCGCACGATCTGGTATCTCCCGGCGAGAACCCCGCCGGGATCGGGTGTGGTTTCGGTCACGTCGCCTGCCCTCCAGCGGCCACCAGTGACATCATGGCGTCCTTGCCGGTTCCGGATCGAGGTCGTCCTGTGCACCGCGCCCCGCCTGACCCGGGGCGGAGTGCGCGACGCCCCAGGCCAACCACGCAAACGGAGGACCGGGCTCCTGCCCGATCCCCCGCTGGCTCATTCACCCAACTTCCCACGAAGCCCCGGATCAGTCCTCACCGCCCAGGCTGAACCCCGTCTCGGCGAACGACTGCGAGAAGATCCCCGGCAACGGCTCGCCCGCGCCCGGCAGCTCCTCCATCACCGGCATCTCCATCCCCTCGATCTCCACTTCCTGGTACCGGTACTGGCCCGTGCCGGCCGGGATGAGGTGGCCGATGATGATGTTCTCCTTGAGCCCGAGCAGGTCGTCCTTCGCGCCCCGGATGGCCGCGTCGGTCAGCACCCGCGTCGTCTCCTGGAAGCTGGCCGCCGAGATGAAGCTCTGCGTCGTCAGGCTCGCCTTGGTGATGCCCAGGAGGAGCGGCTCCGCCGTCGCCGGCTTCTGCTTCTTCTTCTTGGCCCGCTCGTTCTCCTCGCGGAAGACCTGGCGATCCACGTGCTCGCCCTCGAGGAACTCCGTGTCCCCCGGGCTCGCGATGCGGACCTTCTGCAGCATCTGCTTCACGATCACGCCGATGTGCTTGTCATTGATCTTCACGCCCTGCAGGCGGTACACCTCCTGCACTTCGTTGAGCAGGTACTCCTGCACGGCCCGCGGCCCCTTGATCCGCAGAATGTCGTGCGGGTTCACCGGCCCTTCCGTGAGGCGGTCGCCGGCGCGCACGCGGTCTCCTTCGTGGACGCGCAGGTGCTTGCCGGCCGGCACTTCGTAGACCGGCGCCTCCTGCCCCTCGTCCACCGCCCAGTTGCCCTCCACGGCCTTCACCGGCTGCACGAAGATCTCGCGCTTGCCCCGCTTGATGTCGCCGAACCGGACCACGCCGTCGATCTCGGAAATGGTCGCCGGATCCTTCGGCCGCCGCGCCTCGAACAGCTCGGCCACCCGCGGCAGGCCGCCCGTGATGTCGCGCGTCTTGTACGCCTCGCGCGAGATCTTGGCGATCGTCTCGCCGGCGTGGACCTGCTGTCCGTCGTCGATCACCAGCTGCGCCCCCACCGGAACCACGAAGTCGCGGACCTTCTTCTCCTTCCCGCCCTTCTTCTGCCAGATCTCGATGTGCGGGTGCAGGCGCTTCTCCCGGTCCTCCGTGATCACGCGCTGCCGCAGCCCGGTGAGTTCGTCCAGTTCCTCGCTCACCGTCTCGTCCTCGACGATGTCCACGAACCGGATCTCGCCCTCCACGTCCGAGATGATCGGGTTCGTGTAGGGGTCCCAGGTGAAGATCGGCTGGTCCTTCACCACCGTCTCGCCGTCCTTGACCAGCAGCGTGGCGCCGAGCGGCACGGCCAGGCGCGCGCCCACGGCCGCGTTCTGGTCGCCCGACGTCCGGATGCTCAGCTCCCCTTCGTACGACGTGACGATCTGATGGCCCTCGGGATTGATCACTGTCAGGAGCCGGTCGCCATACTCGATGATGCCCGCGACCTTCGTCCGTCGGGTCGTCTGTTCGGCGATCCGGGCCGCGGTGCCGCCGATGTGGAAGGTGCGGAGGGTGAGCTGGGTGCCGGGCTCGCCGATCGACTGGGCGGCGATGATGCCCACGGCTTCGCCGAGGTCCACCATGCCCATGGTGGCCAGGTTGCGGCCGTAGCACATGCGGCAGAGACCGCGCCGGGCCTCACAGGTGAGGACCGAGCGGATCCGGACCGTCTCGATGCCCGACTCCTCGATCGCGCGAGCGGTTTCCTCGCTGATCAGCTCGCCCGCCTCCGCCAGCACGACGGGCCGGCCCGCCTCATCACGCACGTGCGGGTCGGTGATCTCCTCGCCGGCCACCATGCCGACGATGCGCTCGGAGAGCGGCTCGATGATGTCCTCCCCCTCCTTCAGCGCGCCGATCTCGAGGCCCTGGATGGTCCCGCAATCCTCCTCGGTGATCGTGACATCCTGCGCCACGTCCACCAGGCGGCGGGTGAGGTAGCCGGCGTCGGCGGTCTTCAGCGCCGTGTCGGCCAGGCCCTTCCGCGCGCCGTGCGTGGAGATGAAGTACTCCAGCACGGAGAGTCCTTCCCGGAAGTTCGACTTGATCGGGCTCTCGATGATCTCGCCGATGCCGCCGGTGAGCTTCTTCTGCGGCTTGGCCATCAGGCCGCGCATGCCGGCCAGCTGGCGGATCTGGTCGCGGCTGCCGCGGGACCCGGAGTCGAACATCATGAACACCGGGTTGAAGCCGCGGTTGGACTCGCGCATGGTCTTGACCATGGCGTCGGCCACGTCGGAGTTGGCGTGCGTCCAGGTGTCGATCACCTTGTTGTAGCGCTCGCCGTTGGTAATGCTGCCTGACGAGTAGGCGCGCTGGAACCGCTCGACGCGCTCCTCGGCCTCCTTGAGCAGCGACTGCTTGTCGGCCGGGATGCGGAGATCCTCGATGCCGATCGAGACGCCCCCGCGCGTGGCGTGGAAGAAGCCGAAGTCCTTGAGGCGGTCCAGGAACTCGACGGTCTTGGCCAGCCCCGTCGCCCGGTACGCCTCGAAGACCAGCTCGCCCAGGGCCTTCTTCTTCATCTCGCGGTTCTGGAAGCCCAGCGCCTCCGGCACGATCACGTTGAACAGCACGCGTCCGGCGGTGGTGAGCACCCACCGCTGTTCGTCGCCACGATTGATCCAGAACTTCACCGGGGTGTGGTACGTCGCGCGCCCGGTGGAAAGCGCCATCTCCACCTCGGCGCTCGTGGTGTACGACTTGACCGTGGCGGCGAGCTTCGCGTCCTTGCCGTACCGGTCGAAGTCGATCGGCGCCTTGGTCGCGAAGTAGCAGCCGAGGACGATGTCCTGCGACGGCTCGGCGACCGGCCGTCCATCCGACGGCTTGAGGATGTTGTTCGAGGACAGCATGAGCAGCCGGCACTCGAGCTGCGACTCGAACGACAGCGGCACGTGCACCGCCATCTGGTCGCCGTCGAAGTCGGCGTTGAAGGCCGCACACACGAGCGGGTGGATCCGGATGGCCTTCCCTTCCACCAGCACCGGCTCGAAGGCCTGGATGCCCAGGCGGTGGAGCGTCGGGGCGCGGTTGAGCAGCACCGGATGGTCGCGGATGATCTCCTCGAGGATCTCGTACACCTCGGGGCTCTCCCGCTCCACGATCTTCTTGGCGCGCTTGACCGTCTCGGCGATCCCCTTCTCCACCAGCTTGTGGATGATGAACGGCTTGAAGAGCTCGAGCGCCATCAGCTTCGGCAGGCCGCACTGGTGCAGCTGCAGCTCCGGGCCGACCACGATGACCGAACGGCCCGAGTAGTCCACCCGCTTGCCGAGCAGGTTCTGGCGGAACCGGCCCTGCTTGCCCTTGAGCATGTCGGAGAGCGACTTGAGCGGGCGCTTCCCGCGCCCGCGAATGGCCTTGGAGCGCCGGCCGTTGTCGAAGAGCGCGTCCACCGCCTCCTGCAGCATCCGCTTCTCGTTGCGCAGGATGACCTCCGGCGCGCGGTGCAGGATCAGCTTCTGCAGCCGGTTGTTCCGGTTGATGACGCGCCGGTACAGGTCGTTGAGGTCGGACGTGGCGAAGCGCCCGCCGTCCAGCGGCACGAGCGGCCGCAGGTCGGGCGGGATGACCGGGATCACGTCCATGATCATCCACTCCGGCCGGTTGCGGAGCTGGGCCCCCTCGCCGGAATTCCGGAACGCGTCGATGATCTTGAGCCGCTTGAGCTGCTGCTTCTTGCGGTGCTGCGACGACTCGGTGGCCACGGCCGCGCGGAGCTCCTCGGCCAGCTTGTCCACGTCGAGCTTCTTGAGCAGCTCGCGCACGGCCGGGGCGCCGATGTCGGCGTGGAAGGCCGTGTCCCCTTCCTCGCGCGCCTTCTGCCGGAGGTTCAGGTACTCGTCCTCGTCGAGCATCTGGTTCGGCCGGACTTCCTGGGCCCCCGGCTCGATGACGACGTAGTTCGAGTAGTAGATCACCTTCTCGAGGTCACGGAGCGTGAGGTCGAGGAGGTTCCCCATCGGGCTGGGGAGCGTCTTGAAGAACCAGATGTGCGCCACGGGCACGGCCAGCTCGATGTGCCCCATCCGCTCGCGGCGGACCTTGGACAGCGTGACCTCCACGCCGCACCGGTCGCAGATGACGCCGCGGTAGCGGATCCGCTTGTACTTGCCGCAGTGGCACTCCCAGTCCTTGACCGGACCGAAGATCCGTTCGCAGAACAGGCCGTCCTTCTCCGGCTTGAACGAGCGGTAGTTGATGGTCTCGGGCTTGGTGACTTCGCCCCACGACCACCAGGTGCGCAGCCCCTGCATCTCGAGGCGCTCGCGCTCCTTGGAATCCCGGGGGCCGCGGATCTCCTCGGGGGAGGCGATCCGGACCTGGATGAAGTCGAATGCCGACGCGCGGGTTTCGCGCGCACTTCTGAAGTCGATCATCGATTGTCCTCGCCATCGCGGCCGAAGGCCCCGGCGCCGGCGCCGTTGCCTTCGTGAGTGTCCATCCGAACGTGAATGCCCAGGGCCTGCAGCTCCTTCACCAGCACGTTGAACGATTCCGGAATCCCCGGCTCCGGGAGGTTCTGTCCCTTCACGATCGCCTCGTACACGCGGCTCCGTCCGTTCACGTCGTCGGACTTCACCGTCAGGATCTCCTGCAGCGTGTGCGCGGCGCCGTACGCCTCCAGCGCCCAGACCTCCATCTCCCCGAAGCGCTGCCCGCCGAACTGCGCCTTGCCGGCGAGCGGCTGCTGCGTGACCAGCGAGTAGGGGCCGATGCTGCGGGCGTGGATCTTGTCGTCCACCAGGTGCGACAGCTTGAGCATGTAGATCTCGCCCACGGTGATCGGGAACGCGAACGGTTCGCCGGAGCGGCCGTCGCGCAGGTGCATCTTGCCCGCCGGCGTGATGCCGGCCAGCCGGAGCAGTTCGCTCGCGGCGGCGTCCACGTCGGCCTCCGACTTCCGGCCGAGCATGCTGGCCAGCGCCGGCAGCTCGAAGTCTTCGAGGATCTCGGTCGGCGACCGGCCCGCGCGCTTTTCCAGCTGGCGGATCGTCGACCTGGCCTCGGCCCGCTTCGGCGCCGACGCCGTCTCGTCATCGGCGATGGCGGTGTGCAACGCCACCTGGTTCTGCAGCTCCTGCGCCTCGCGTTCCGCCAGTTCGCGGGCCGCCTGCGCGAGGAAGTCGCGGACGCGGTTGAAAACGTCCCTGGTGCCGGCGGACATGCCGCGGCCGCCGAGCTCGGAGAGCCTGGCGTCGTCCATCAGCACCACCTGGTCCTCGCTCTCGTCGGCCCCGACGTCGGCGGCGATGGTGCGGACGTCGTCGTCGGTGACGTTCAGCGGCGCGGTGTGCAGGTTGAGCGTCCCGCGCGCCCAGGTCAGACCGGCCAGCTTCAGCACCAGCCCGATTTCGCGCTCGTTGGCGCCCGAGAAGGTCGGCGTCTTGGCATAAAAGCCCAGCACCTTCGCGGCCCAGCCGAGGTGCGTCTCGAGGATCTGGCCCACGTTCATGCGGCTCGGTACGCCCAGCGGGTTGAGGACGATGTCCACCGGACGCCCGTCGGGGAGGAACGGCATGTCCTCCTCCGGCACCACGCGGGCCACGATGCCCTTGTTCCCGTGGCGGCCGGCCATCTTGTCGCCGACCGAGACCTTGCGCTTCTCCGCCAGGTACACCTTCACCAGCTGGATCACTCCCGGCGGGAGTTCGTCCGGCTGCAGGATACGGTCGATGCGCTCCTCCGCCTTCTCCTCGATCCGGGCCTTCTCCTCGTTGGCCAGGTCGATGATGGTGCGAACCTTCTCGTTCGCCTTGCGGTTCTCGACCCGGAAGGTCTTGAGGTCGATCTGGGCGAATCGGACGTCGGCCAGCACGTCCTTCGTGAGCTTCGTGCCGGCGGGGATGGCCTCCTCGACCGTCCCGGCCCGGAGCGCGAGGGCGACGGTCTCGCCCTCCAGGATCTCGCGCAGCTCGTCGTCGCGGACCTCGTTGACGCGCACCTTCTCCTCGCCCTCCAGGCGGCGGACCTCGCCGATGCGCTCGCCGCGGTCCTTCTCGACCACCTGGTCCTCGATGCGCGAGAAGATCTTCACGTCGATGACGACGCCCTCCATGCCCGGCGAGACCTTCAGCGACGAGTCCTTCACGTCCTTCGCCTTTTCGCCGAAGATGGCGGTCAGCAGCTTCTCTTCCGGCGACAGCTCCGTCTCGCCCTTGGGGGTGATCTTGCCGACGAGGATGTCGCCCGGCTTCACGTGCGCGCCGATGCGCACGATGCCGCGCTCGTCCAGGTCCACGAGGGACTCCTCGGCGACGTTCGGGATCTCGCGCGTGATCTCCTCCTGCCCGCGCTTGGTGTCGCGGACGTGGAGCTCGAGTTCCTGGATGTGGATCGACGAGTAGACGTCGTCCTTCACCAGGCGCTCGGAGAGGACGATGGCGTCCTCGAAGTTGTGGCCGTACCAGGGCATGAAGGCCACGGTGACGTTGGCGCCGAGGGCCAGCTGGCCCATCTCGGTGCCCGCGCCGTCGGCCAGCACTTCGCCGGCCTTCACCTTCTGGCCCTGCCTGACGATGGGCCGCTGGTTGATGGCGGTGTCCTGGTTGGTGCGCCAGTACTTCTTGATCCGGTACCGGTCCTGCGAGGTGAGGCGGGCCAGCGGCCGGTCCTCGTCCCCCTTCCGCCCCCGCTCGGTGCCGGCGTCGACGATGATCTCGTCGGCGGTCACGCGCGTGACCACGCCGCCGCGGCGGGCGATGACGCAGGCGCCGGAGTCGCGGGCCACCTTCTCCTCCAGCCCCGTGCCGACCAGCGGCGTGCGCGGATTCAGGAGCGGCACCGCCTGGCGCTGCATGTTCGAGCCCATCAGCGCGCGGTTGGCGTCGTCGTGCTCGAGGAACGGAATCAGCGCCGCGGCGATCGAGACCAGCTGCTCCGGCGCCACGTCCATGTAGTCGATGCGCGTGGGCGCCGTAAGCGGGAAGTCGCCGCGCTGGCGGCAGAGGACCAGCTCGTCGACGAACGTGCCGTCCGGGTTGAGCTTGGCGTTGGCCTGCGCGATCACCGCCTCCTCTTCCCGGTTGGCGTCGAGCCAGGCGAGCTCGTTCGTGACCCTGCCGTTCTTCACCACGCGGTACGGCGTCTCCACGAAGCCGAGGTCGTTCACCCGCGCGTAGCAGGCGAGCGACGTGATGAGGCCGATGTTCGGGCCTTCCGGCGTTTCGATCGGACACATGCGGCCGTACTGCGAGTAGTGCACGTCGCGGACCTCGAAGCCGGCGCGCTCGCGGGTGAGGCCGCCGGGACCCAGGGCCGACAGGCGGCGCTTGTGCGTGAGCTCCGCCAGCGGGTTGGTCTGGTCCATGAACTGCGAGAGCTGCGACGAACCGAAGAAGGCCTGGATCACCGCGCTCACGGTGCGGGCGTTGACCAGGTCGTCGAGCGAGATCTTCTCCGGGTCGGTGTTGATCGACATGCGCTCCTTCACCAGGCGCGCCATGCGCGAGAGGCCGACCGAGAACTGGTTGGCGATGAGCTCGCCGACCGAACGGATGCGGCGGTTCCCGAGGTGGTCGATGTCGTCCACGTGGCCGCGCCCCTCGTGCAGCTCCACGAGGTAGCGCAGGATCGCGACGAAGTCGTCCTTGGTGAGGACGGTGGTGCCGGGGTCGGTGTTGAGGGCGAGCCGCTGGTTGATCTTGTAGCGCCCCACCCGCCCGAGGTCATACCGCTTGGGCGAGAAGAACAGGCGCTCGAGGGCCTGCTTGGCCGTCTCCTTGTTCGGCGCGTCACCCGGTCGCAGGAGGCCGTAGATCGAGCGGAGCGCGTGCGTCTCGCCGGCCTCGATGAGCTTGGCGGCCGCCTCGATCGCCGTGTCATCGACCTTGACCCACTTCTTGCGCTCGTCCGGGGACCAGTTGTTGGTGTTGGTGGGGTCCTTGGCCAGCGTGTTCTTGATCAGCGTGGACTCGGCGCGCCCCGACGGGACGAAGACCGACACCTTGATGATGTCCGCCTTCCGGAGCCGCTTGATCAGCGTCTCCCGGAGGGCCTGCCCGACCTCGGCCAGGACTTCCCCCGTCTCCGGATCGACCACGTCGCGCGCCAGCACGCGCGGTTGCGGATGCTCCTTGCGTTCGAGCGCCTCCAGCTCGTCCCGGAGGTCGGCCGTCATGTACGAGGCGAAGACCTTGATCTGCCGGATGCCCAGTCTCGTCAGGCGGTTGAGGACCTCCTCGGTGAGCTCGTCCCCTTCCCGCACCAGGAGGTCGGCGGCGGCGCGTTCGGCGGCCAGCTTGGCCTTCTTGGTCTTGGCCTTGGGGGCCTCCGGGTCGGCGGCCTCGCCGGCCAGCGTGATGTCCTCGGCGATGATCGCGCCCAGCACCTCCCGCTGGTCCACGCGGCTCTCCCGCTTCCGGGTGAGATCCAGCTCGCGAACGCCGAAGAAGAGGCGGAGGATGTCGCTGTTCCCGGCGTACCCGAAGGCGCGGAGGAGCGCCGTGGCCGGGAACTTCTTCTTCTTGTCGATGTGGACGTAGATGACGTCGTGAATGTCGACCGTGAACTCCACCCACGACCCGCGGAACGGGATGATGCGGGCCGAGATGAGCCGCTGCCCGTTGGGGTGGGTGGACTCCTCGAAAACCACGCCCGGCGAGCGGTGCAGCTGGCTGACGATCACGCGCTCGGCGCCGTTGATGACGAAGGTCCCGAGGTCGGTGAGCAGGGGCAGCTCGCCGAGGTAGACCTCCTTCTGGATGATGTTGCGCGGGCGCTTGACGCCGTTCACGTCCTCGTTGATGACCAGCTGCAGCGTCGCCTTGAGCGGCGCCGAGTAGGTCATGTCGCGCTCGATGCACTCTTCCACCGAGTACTTGGGCTCGCCGAGGACGTAGCTGACGAACTCGAGCGAGAAGTTCTCGTGGACGTCGGAGATGGGGAACAGCTCCTTGAAGACCCGTTCCAGGCCGATGTCCTCGCGGTCGTGCGCGGCCGCGTCCTTCTGGAGCAGCGACTGGAAGGCCCGGGTCTGGATGTCGAGGAGGTGGGGCATCTCCATCCCCTCGTCGAGCTTGGAGAACGTGATCTGCTTCATTGAATCAGGCATGGTTCACCCGGAGCGGTGACAAGCGCCGATAGCCCCCGTGCGGGGGGCCTGGCGGGGGAGACGACGGTTGTGGAGCGGGAATCGGGTCACGATGCGCGGCGGTGGGAGGAAGTCCGGGGTATGGGGAATGGGGAATGGGGACTCGGCGTCGGCCCTGGGCCGTCCGATTCCCCGGTTCCCATTGCCCGATTCCCTACTTCAGCTCCACCGTCGCGCCCGCGGCTTCGAGCTTGGCCTTGACCTGCGCGGCCTCGTCCTTCGACACGCCGGTCTTCACGTCCTTCGGCGCGCCGTCGACGAGGTCCTTCGCTTCCTTGAGGCCGAGGCCGGTGAGCTCGCGGACGACCTTGATCACCTGGATCTTCTTGTCG
>JABWBJ010000522.1 GCA_013360595.1 Gemmatimonadaceae bacterium
CCCTCGCCGGCCCGCTGGCCGGGGTCCCGGTGGCCCGGGCCGTCCCCGACACCCGGCTGCCGCCGGGGTACCGGGAGCTGGTCTTCGGGTGGGAGTACCGCGAACGGGTGTACGCCGCACGGGGCGATGGGCTGGCCCGGATCGCCCCTCCCGACAGCGTCCGCATCGACCTGTTTCTCGAGAACGGGAACAGCGGCGGGTTTGTGATCCTCATCGCGGATTCGATCGTCGCCGTCGCGCAGGATGAGGCGCGGCGCTCGATGCCCCCGGAGCCCATGCTGTGGGCCGCCCTGGGCGTGGCCCGCGTGGCCGCGGCCGACACGCTGGTGCACGAGGACGGGCGCACGCTGCGCGTCCAGCTGGGCCGGGAGCCGGCCTGGCGGCTGACGTTCGGCGACGGCGGCCTGGAGCGTCTCGACCGGGTCGTCCGCGGACGGCTCGAACATTCGGTGGAGCGGACCGATTCGACTCGCGTAGTTTACAGGCAGCCGGCGGCGGGCCGATCCCTGACCCTCACCATCCGGCAACGGCGTTTTCCAGCGGGGTTCGATGCGGCGATTTGGCGCCCTTAGCCTGATCCTCCTGACCGGTTGCCTCTACAGCCTTTCGGGGGGCGGGGGCCTGCCTCGCCACATCCGAACGGTGGCGGTCATTCCGTTCGAGAACGAGACGGCCAACGCCGAGGTCAGCAGCGAGCTGCATCTGGATTTGCGGAAAGCGCTCACGGATCGATTCGGACTGCGGGAAGCGCCCGAGGGTCGGGCCAACGCCGTCGTCACGGGGACGGTCAAGCGCTACGAACCGGACGTTCCGGTGGGGTTCAGCGCCGACCCCTCCCGATCGACCACGGCGCGGCGCCGGGTTCAGCTCATCGTGGACGTCAGGATCGTCGACCAGACCACCGGCCGCACGCTGTTTGAGCGCGCCGGCATCCAGGCCGAGGGCGAGTACGCCGAACGGGCCGAGGCCGCCGGCCGCAAACAGGCCATCGAACGCATCGTCAACGACATCATCGAAGGGGCGCAGTCCCAGTGGTAGCCTCCCGGCGCGGAACGGGCCGACTGGGTTGCCTCGTCAGCCTGCTCCTTGTCGTGACCGTGGCCTACTTCGGGTTCAACATCGGCGAGGTCTACGTCCGCTTCTACCGCCTGCGTGACGCGATGGCTCAGGAGGCTCGCTTCGCGCAGACTCGTGACGACGACACCATTCGCCGCCGGCTGGCCGCCATCGTGGACTCGCTCGGGCTCCCGGAGGAAGCAGCGCGCATCCAGATTCGGCGCGAGGCGCGGCGCCTCGTGATCACGACGTCGTATACCGAACACGTCGAACTCCCGCTGTTCGTGCGGGAGTTCCGCTTCAACCCTGAGGTCATACGCGCGCTTGACCCCCGCCCTTGATCCGAGGCGAAAGGCCATGAGCCGCGACGAAGCCGTCCGGTGGCGCGCGGCCCGCACCGGCGTCGTCGTGTTCACGAACGGGGTCTTCGACCTGCTCCATGCGGGCCACGTGGACGTCCTGGTGGCGGCGCGATCGATGGGTGACGCGCTCGTCGTCGGCGTGAACTCCGACGCGTCGGTGCGGATGCTCAAGGGCGCCGGCCGGCCGGTCCGGTCCCAGGCGGACCGGCTCCACGTGCTGGGCGCCCTCGAGGCGGTGGATGCCGTCGTGGTGTTCGACGAGGAGACGCCGCTCGAGCTCATCCGCGCGCTGCAGCCGGACGTCCTGGTGAAGGGGGGCGACTATGCGCCGGGCGACGTGGTGGGCGGACCGGAGGTCGAGGCGCGGCGCCTCGTGATCACGACGTCGTAT
>JABWBJ010000523.1 GCA_013360595.1 Gemmatimonadaceae bacterium
CGCGCATCGCGAACGCCCCCCGGTCGTCGGTGAGGACGCGGAGTCCGGTCCGGGCCAGGGACGCGTCGAGCAGCGTCACGACGGCGCCACGCATCGGCTGTCGCGTGTCCTCGGCCGAGACGGTTCCGCGCACGACCTGGGCGCTCGTACTCACCGGCGCCAGTGCCGTGAACGCCAGCGTCGTCAGGCACGCCGCCCGAAGTGCGCGCTCCACCACGGTGCACCTCCGTCTCGTACGGGGCCGCTTTCGCGGGCCTCAACGCGAATCAGCACCTCGCCCCCCCGGTGGTCAAGCGCCCGGCGCCGCCGGCCGCCGTCGCTTCCCCGGGATGGGCCGCGCCTCAGCGGCGGATCGGGAACGGCGCCAGCCGCGTGACGAGATCCAGGTTGCTGACGTGCAGGTTCACGTCCTTTCCCACCCGGAAGCCGAACGCGCCATCGAGCGGGAGATCGCGGCGGTCGAGTGCCGTGATCCGCTGCCCGTTCGCCGAGAAGACCACCGAGTCTCCCTGCACGAGGACGCGCAGAATGTTGTGCGCGGTCCCCTCGCCGGGGTGGGGTTTCACCGCGGCCGACTTCGTCACCGGAAACAGCACCAGGTCGTGCGACTGATGCCGCCGCATGACGGTCGCGCTGCCATCCCGGGTCAGGAGGAACGCGACCCAGGTTGCGCCTGGGCCTTCGAGGTCCGCGCCCCCGAGGAAGACGCCGTACCCGTCGCTGGATTGCCCGGGGAAGAGGAAGATCTCCGCTTCCACGGCGAACCGCCCCCGCGCCTGGTTCGCCGGATCGAACAGGATCGCCGGCGGGCCGCTCGTGATGTGCCACCCGGGGGCCATCACCTGGTGGATGATCGTGTCCGTCGTGGGCGCGTCGGTCCGCACGCGCCAGTTCGGCGGACGGTTCGACTGGGCGATCGCCGGTGGCGCCAGCAGGGTAACCATAAGGGAGACGGCGATCGAGCGCATGCAGGGATCCTCGGTCCGGGAACGGGCGTGTGGGGGAACGCCGGCCAGTTAGGCGTTCGCGAGTTCGTCCATTACGGCCCGTCCCGTCGTGACCACGATCCCGGGCAGCGCCTCGGCGTCGGCCCGCTCGGTGCGGAAGTTCACGACGCAGGCGCGCAGCACGTACCGGCCGCCGATCACCGCGTTCGAGACGAACGCCTTGCCCTCGGCCTGGAGCCGGGTGATGAGCGCCGAATTGAGTTCGTTCAGGTACTGCTCGCGCGCGGGTCCGGCGAGGGTCAGCTCGGCGGGCACGAAGCGGAACGTGGCGATGCTCAGGCCCAGCGTGAACGGTTCGAGTTCCGGGTGCGCCTGGGCGGCGCGGAACATCGCGTCGGCCAGCGCGATGTCATCGCGAATCATCCGGACGTAGCCGTCGCGGCCGGCCTGCCGCAGGCCCAGCCAGACCTTGAGGGCGCGGAAGCCGCGCGAGTTCTGCAGGCCGAGCTCGTAGAAGTTGGTCGGCGCGCCGCCGTCGCCGGCGTCGCTGAAGTGGTAGTACTCGGGGTGGAAGCTGAACGCGTCCACGAGGTGTCGCGGGTCGCGCACGAGCGTGCATCCCGCCTCGAGCGGCGCGTACAGCCACTTGTGCGGATCGACCGCGACGGAATCGGCGAGCGAGAGCGCCTTGAGGTCGGCGGGCGCCTCCGGCAGGCAGGCGGCGGGCGCGCCGTACGCGCCGTCGACGTGGAACCACAGGTCATGGCGACGGCAGACGTCGGCGATGCCGCCCAGGGGATCGATGGCGCCGGTGCTGACCGAGCCGGCGGTGCCGATCACGCAGAACGGCGCGTGGCC
>JABWBJ010000524.1 GCA_013360595.1 Gemmatimonadaceae bacterium
CTCGCTCGCCCGCCTCGCGCTCGCCGGCACGATCCTCGCTTTGTTGCCGTCCGTCGTCCGCGCGCAGAACCAGGCACAGGCCGACCCGCCGCATCTCGGCTACATCTACCCGGCCGGCGCACGCCAGGGCACCACCGTGCGCGTGTGCATCGGCGGCCAGCGCCTGCGCGGCGCCGAGACAATCCACGTTTCCCCTGCCGCCGGCGTCACGGCCAAGATCGTCGATTACGAACGCCCGCTCACCGTCGACGAGGCCAACAAATCCCGCGACGAGGCGCGCGAGCTCGAGAAGCGCCGCCGCGCCGCCAAGGATAACCCCGCGGTGAAGTGGACCGACGCCGACGAGAAGAAACTCACCGCCCTGCAATCGCGCTCCATGATGCGCGCCAACCGTCTGCCCACGCCCGCTGTCGGCGAGACGGTGACCGTCGAGATCACCGTCGCCCCCGACGCCGCCTGGCGCTCCCGCAGCAGGCGCTCCACATCCTGGGCCGAGAGGTCGCGGTTCGAGACGCCGATGAACAGATCCGATCGGCCGGTGATCTGCTCGATCGCCGACAGCATCCCCTCGGCAAAGGTGCCGTGCCCGGCAACGATGGCCCGAACGTTACTCATCGTCCTGCACGAGATACTGCCGCGCATCCCGCGTGGCGTCCCGCATCCGGCCCATCAGCCGCTGATTGAACGCTTCGGCGGGATTCTCGCCGTAGTATCGCAGCAGATGGTTCATCGCGATGACCTCCGAGATCACCGTGATGTTCTTCCCGGGATTGAGGTACACGGTGATCTTCGGCAGTTCCACGCCCAGGATCGTGGTGATCTGCGGGTCGAGTCCCGTGCGCTCCACCGGCGCGCGTTCCGACCACTCCTCGAGCTGCACGACCACCTCGATACGCTTCTGCTGGCGCACGGCCCGGATGCCGAAGATCGACCGCACGTCGATCAGCCCGACGCCGCGGATCTCCATGAAATGCCGCTGCAGCTCGTGCCCCCGCCCGATGAGGAGATCGTTGCCGCGCCGGAAGCAGATCACCAGGTCATCGGCGACCAGCCGGTGGCCGCGCTCCACGAGGTCCAGGACACACTCCGACTTCCCGATGCCGCTCGCGCCCGTGAAGAGGAGTCCCACGCCGAAGACATCGGCCAGGGATCCGTGCATCGTGCTGCTCGGGGCGAACAGCTCCTCCATCACCGGCTTGATCCGGCGATACACCTCGGCCGTCTTGAGTGGAGACCGGAGCACCGGCACGCGCGCCGCCGCCGCCAGATCCAGGAGCGGCGTCACCGCTTCGAGGCCCTTCGTGATGAAGAGGCACGGGATCGGGAACGAGAAGAACTGGGCGAGGATGCGCCCGCGTTCCGCTTCACTCAGCGTGCTCAGGTAGGTGATCTCGGTCTCGCCCAGCACCTGCACCCGCTGCGCCGTGAAGCGGCCGACATACCCGGCCAGCGCGAGACCCGGGCTCGACACATCCGGATTCTCGATCTCCCGCTCGTGGCCGTGGGTCCCGCCCAACTGCTCGAGTTGCAGCGGCCCCTTGAGCCGCTCGATCAGCTTGCCAACGGTGACCGGCACGATGTCCTCAGGTGCGCGCGGCGCGCCGGAGGCGCTTCTTGATGGCCGCGCCGCGGCGGCGCCGGATCTGCGCCTCCATGTGGGCGATGGCGGCGGTGAGCGCGGGACCGTAGTACCGCCCGGTCCCCTCCGCCACCAGCCGGAGTCCCCGGCCCGACAACTCCAGCTCCACGCGCCGCATCCGGCCGTCCTCCTCGAAGCGCGCCACGCCGGACACCGG
>JABWBJ010000525.1 GCA_013360595.1 Gemmatimonadaceae bacterium
TCCTGCGCGCCGGCGACCGGTCCGCCCAGGAGCGCCGCGAGCGGAAGCAGCGTCAGTCGCCGGCGCGTGAGGCACGCCGTCGAGTCGGAATCATGACCAGCGCGCCGGGGACGGCGCCGGTCGATCAGCGTCGGCGGCACCTCACATCGACGCTGCGCCATCGGGCCTGCCCGATTGCCCCGGATCACCACGATGTGTGCCTTCCATGTGCGCCTCCACGGACGAAACCACCCCACACTCTTGACAGGACCCGGCCTGGCCTGCAAGTGCCACGGTGAAGCCGTCCGATCTCTCCGTCAAGGTCCCGCCCCGGATCCCATCCCGCATGCTCCCGGAAGTCGCCCGCGCCCTCGCCGACGTTTCGCTCGACGAACCCTGGTCCCTCATTGAACGCTTCACGACGCTGCGGCGCGAGCACCCGGACGACGTGCGCGCGGCCTGTGACGAGATCGTCGCCCGCCTGCGCCGTCACGGTGTCCCGGTGGAAGTCCATGAGCCGGTGATCTATCTGAGCCTCCCCGGCCAGGGTTCCGTCACGGGAGCCGCGGGGACGTTCCGCGCCAAGCCGATGGCGATGAGCGCGGCCGGCTCGTTCACCGCCCCGCTCGCGTACGTTCCCGCCCGCTACGCGCGCGGCGCCGACGAGCTCTTCGCCCGCAACCTGATTGGCGGCGAGGACCTGGACCTTCGGGGGAAGCTCGTCGTGACCGAAGGCTTCGGCATGCCGGGGAAGGTCTCGCATTTCGAGGCCCGCGGCGCGGCCGGCATGATTGCGGTCAATCCGGGCCGCAACGCGCACTGGGGCATCTGCACGACCATCTGGGGCACGCCCGATCTGCGCGACCTGCCGCGCAAGCCGAAGATCGCCGTCGCCGCCGTCAACAATCCGGACGGCCTCCAGCTCATCGCCGCCGCGCAACGGGGCGAGACGGTCACGCTCCGGACGGACCTCACCGAAGGCTGGTTCGCGTCCCCCGTCCCCGTCGTGACCATTCCGGGAACGGAGGAGCCCGACCCGTTCGTGCTGCTCCACGGCCACTACGACTCCTGGGACTACGGGATCGGCGACAACGCGGTCGGCGACGCGACGCTGCTCGAAGTGGCCCGCGTCCTCTGGAGCCACCGCGACCGGCTCAAGCGGTCCGTGCGGATCGCCTGGTGGCCGGGCCACTCCACCGGGCGGTACGCGGGGAGCACCTGGTTCGCGGACCGTTTCGCGATCGACCTGCACGAACACTGCATCGCGCAGATCAACTGCGACTCGCCGGGGTGCCGGTGGGCCACGGAATACCGGCACATCTCGTGGATGGAGGAGACGGAGCCGTTCGCCCGGTCGGTGATCCGCGAGGTCACCGGGCAGGACGCATGGGGAGAACGGCCGCACCAGGCCGGAGACTACTCCTTCAACAACATCGGGATCTCCAGCTTCTTCATGCTGCTCTCCACCATGCCTGACGAGGAGCGGGAGCGGCTGGGGTATTACGGCGTGGGCGGGTGCGGCGCCAACATCGAGTGGCACACCGAGGAGGACCTGATCCACATCGCCGACCGCGAGATCCTGATGAAGGACATGAAGATCTACCTCGCGGCGGTGATGGGAGCGGCCAACGCGACCATCGCGCCGTTCGACTTCACGCTGACCCTCCGTGGTTTCGAGGCCACGCTGGCGAGGTACCAGGACGCCGCCGGCCCCGCCTTCGACTTCGAGCCGGCGCGCCGGGCGGTCGGGGAACTGGCGGCCGCGCTCCGCGACTTCGCCGAGTTCACCGCCGACCTCGCGGCCGAACCGGTCGG
>JABWBJ010000526.1 GCA_013360595.1 Gemmatimonadaceae bacterium
CCGTCGCCCTGGTCGCCGGCGGCCTGGGATGGTGGAAGGCGGTCCAACCGCCCCACCGCGGCTCCGTGCTGCGGTACGAGGTCCCGGTCCCCGGCAGCACGACGCTCCCCGTCGGGCGCGGCAACACCGTCGCCATCTCGTCCGATGGGCGCTTCATCGCCTTTGCGGCGCAGACGCCGGCCGGGAACACGCGGATCTTCCTGCGCGCGGCCGACGAACTGCAGCCCCGCGAGGTGCCGGGCACGGAGCGTGCCATCTTCCCGTTCTTCTCGCCTAACGGGGACTGGATCGGCTTCTGGACCGGCGGCCAGCTCATGCGGGCCCCGGTGAGCGGCGGCGCACCGGTGGTCGTGGGAGATGCGGCAGCCGGGGTCGCCGCGTGGACCCCCAGCGGGTGGATCGTGAGCTCGAATGCCACCGCGCTCATCAGGGCGCCCGCCACGGGCGGCACGTTCGTGCCATTCACGAGCATGGATTCGGCGCAGGGCGAGACCGGACAGTGGAATCCGGTCGCGCTCCCCGATGGGAAGTCCGTGCTGTACTCGAGCTTCACCATGGGGGGCGCCGCCACCGCGAGAATCGGCGTCGCCTCGCTCGAGGACGGCTCGACCACCATCCTCGACCTGCAGGGTACGTTCCCGCTGGGCATCCTGGACGGATTCCTCATCTACGTGAACGCCGCCGGCACCATCATGGCGGCGCGGTACGATCACGGCAGTCGGCGAGTCACCGGCGAGGCCATCGCGCTCGTGGACCAGGCCGCCACCGACGCCGCGTCGAGCGGCGCATACGCGCAGATGTCGCTGGATGGATCGCTTGTCTATGTCTCCGGCGTGAGCCGGCGCCAGCTCGTCATCCGTTCCCCCGACGGCCGGATCCGAACGCTGGGGGACCCCGGGCCGCTCAGCTGGCCGCGCGTCTCACGGGACGGAGCGCAGGTGGCCGTCTCTGTCGGCTCGCTGTCGCAGCGAGATGTGTGGCTCTTCGACATCGAGTCCGGCTCCTCGTCGCGGTTCACGACGACGGGCGAGATCAACGATCGCCCCGAGTGGGCACCCGATGGCAGGAGCCTGCTCTTCCGGTCGAACCGCGAGCCACCCAACGCGATCTGGATCCAGCGGCTCGACGGCAGGCCCGCGACGAAGCTGGTGAGTGCGGCGCCGGCGCACGTTGACGAGGGCGTGATGTCGCCCGACGGCAAGTTCGTGCTCTATCAGCGCGATTCCACCGGGAACGGCGAGGTCTGGTTCCGCGGGCTGCAGGGAGACACGACGCTAGTGCACATGGACGAAGGCGGAAACGGCGACTACGGCGCTCGTTTTTCGCCCGATGGCCGGTGGATCGTCTACACCAGCGGGGCGAGCGGCGTGGCACAGGTCTACGTCCGCGCCTTTCCCGAGCTGACCCGGCGCGTGCAGGTGTCCGTGAATGGCGGGACGACACCGGTGTGGGCCCCCGATGGGAAACGCATCTACTATGCGAACGGGAGCGAACTCTGGGTGGCCACGATCGCGTCGACGCAGCCGTTCACGATTGCCTCACGGTCGGTGGTGCTCGATCGCGGCTACACGTTCAACAACGTGCACGCGGACTACGACGTGATGGCCGACGGCAGTATCGTGGCGCTGCGGTCACCGGGGCAGGACCAGCAACTGGTCGTGGTGCGGAACCTGGGCGCCGAGCTCCGGGATCGTCTCAGGAGCACATCGCGCTAGCGGGCCGCCGGGCACGTGCGGTCAGCGCTGGCGCCGACCGCACACCGGCAGCGGGCTGGCGCGCCCGACGCCGGTGCCG
>JABWBJ010000527.1 GCA_013360595.1 Gemmatimonadaceae bacterium
GTCCCCGGCGTCCTCGCCGACCCGCTGCTCTCGGTGCGGCGGCTGGTGAAGCACTTCCCGGTCCGGACCGGCCTCTTCGGCCGGCCCACGGGCGCGGTGCGGGCGGTCGACGGCGTGAGCCTGGACGTGGGACACGGCGAGACGTTAGGCGTGGTCGGCGAGTCGGGGTGCGGCAAGACGACGCTCGGCCGCACGATCCTCCGCCTCATCGAGCCCACGAGCGGCGACATCCGGTTCGACGGCACCGACCTGCTGGCCCTCCGCGGCAAGGCGCTCCGCGCGATGCGGCGGAACCTGCAGATCATCTTCCAGGACCCGTTCTCCTCGCTCAACCCGCGCCTGACGATCGGGGCGACCGTGCGCGAGGGCCTGACCGTGCACCGGCTCGCCGAAGGCGAGGCGGCCGACCGCCGCGTCCGCCAGCTGCTGGAGGAGGTGGGGCTGCGCGGCGAGTACGCGTCGCGGTACCCTCACGAGTTCTCCGGCGGCCAGCGCCAGCGCGTCGGGATCGCCCGCGCGCTGGCCGTCGAGCCCCGGTTCATCGTCTGCGACGAACCGGTCTCCGCGCTCGATGTGTCGGTCCAGGCGCAGGTGATCAACCTGCTGCGCGACCTCCAGCGCGACCGCGGGCTCGCCTACCTGTTCATCGCCCACGACCTCTCCGTCGTGGAGCACATGGCCAACCGCGTGGCGGTGATGTACCTCGGACGCATCGTGGAGTTCGCCGCGTCGGACGCGCTGTACCGGGAACCGCTGATGCCCTACACGCAGGCCCTGCTCTCCGCGGTGCCCGTCCCGGATCCGGTGACGAAGCGGCGCCGGATCGTGCTCGCCGGGGACGTGCCGTCGCCGGCGAACCCGCCGTCTGGCTGCGTGTTCCATCCGCGCTGCCACCATCCGGCGAAGGACGCGGCCTGCGCGCGCCTCGCGCCGCCGCTCGAGGAAAAGGCGCCCGGGCACTGGGTCGCCTGTCTCAAGCAGCCCCCGACCGCCGTTTCGTGGGACCGGCAGCGCGAGGCCGGCGCCACGCGGGAACCCGAACGGTACCTGCCGGTAATCGACCGGACCTGACCCCGCCGGCCCACTCCACAGGCCCTTGCCGGCCCACTCCACAGGCCCTCTCCGTCCCATGACCCTTCCTCCTTCCGGCTCGTCAGGCGCGCCCACGGGCGCCGATCCGTACACCAGTGATCGCGGATTCTTCGGGCATCCCCGCGGCCTGAGCACGCTGTTTTTCACCGAGATGTGGGAGCGGTTCTCGTACTACGGGATCCGGCCGCTCCTCGTGCTCTTCATGTCGGCGGCGCTGATCGACGGGGGCTTCGGCCTCGACCGGCAGCAGGCGTCGGCGATCGTGGGCATCTACGCCGCCAGCGTCTATCTCGCGTCGTTGCCCGGCGGATGGATCGCCGACCGGTGGCTGGGCCTCCAGCGCGCGATCTGGTACGGTGGCGTGCTGATCGCGCTGGGCCACCTGGCGATCGCGTTGTCGTCGGTGTTCGCGCAACGCGCGTTCTTCGCCGGCCTGGTGCTGATCGTGATGGGCACCGGCCTGCTCAAGCCGAACATCTCGGCGATCGTGGGGGACCTGTACCCGGACGGGGGCGCGCGGCGGGACGCCGGCTTCTCGATCTTCTACATGGGCATCAACGTCGGCGCGCTGGCGGCGCCGCTGATCACGGGCGTGCTGGGCGAGCGGGTGGGGTGGCACTTCGGCTTCGGCGCCGCGGGCGTCGGGATGCTCCTGGGCCTGGTGACCTTCCGGCTCCGCGCGGCCCGAACGCTGGGCCC
>JABWBJ010000060.1 GCA_013360595.1 Gemmatimonadaceae bacterium
CGCGTCGGCGGCCGTCGCGGCGGACACGGCCGTGCGCCTCGCCGGGCCCACGGCCGGGTCGCTGATCACGATCGGCGCCATGCTCTCGATCCTGGGGTTCGTCAACGTGGTGCTCCTCGGGAACTCGCGCATTCCGTTCGCGATGGCGCGCGATGGTCAGTTCCTCGCCGCGGCAGGCCGTGTGCACCCGCGATTCGGCACCCCGCACGTGGCGATCGCCATCATGGTCGTGTGGTCGCTCGTGCTGCTGTTCGGGACCCGGGGAGAGATCGGGTCGCTCCTGTCGGGCGTCGTCTTCGCCGACTGGATCTTCTTCGGGCTTGGCGGAGCGAGCGTCATCGTCCTGCGGCGGACGGAGCCCGGCGTGACGCGTCCCTATCGGGCGCTGGGCTACCCGGTGTTGCCGGCGCTGTTTGTGGTGGCGGCGGCGGCGGGGGTGATCAGCGCCTGGGTGGCCGCGCCGGTGACGTCGGCGTTCGGGACGGGACTGCTGCTGGTCGGGGTCGTTGTCGCGAGGTACGGGCTGAGGACCGGCGACAGGGGACAGGGTTCGGGGACCACCCCGCTCAGCTGAAACGGCCGCAACCGCAGGTTCCGGGGCCACAGCCGGGGCCGGGTTCCGGCAGCGACGTCTCCGAACGCGTGAGGAGGCCGAGGCCGCCGGAAATCACCCGACGAACCGGAAGGCCGGTCTCCGGATGCCGCGTCAGGGGCGGATCGCCGATGGACTGGCGCACCTCGAAGCGCTCCCCCTGCCCATCGCCGTCGGGCCGCAAGGTCTCGTAGATGTACGTCGGCATGTGACATCTGCTCCGTGTCGAGGAGTTGTTAGCGCCCCTGAACCCTGAACCCCGAACCCTGCACCCTATCCCCCCACCTGCCTATCCACCACCATGGCAGCAAAGAGCAGCGCCAGGTACAGGAGCGAGTACTTGTAGACCCACCAGGCCGGGCCGGTCCACGGCGTGGTGCGGCGCATCCGGACCACGCCCCACAGCAACGCCCCGCCAGATGCCAGGGCCGCCACCAGGTACGTCAACCCGAAGGCACCGAACGACACCGGTATCACGGTGAGCGCCACCAGCAGGATCGTGTACCAGAGCATCTGGTCCATCGTTTCCCGCTCGCCCCAGACGACCGGCGCCATGGGCACGCCGGCGCGGCCGTAGTCCGCCTGCTTGAGCAACGCCAGCGCCCAGAAGTGCGGCGGCGTCCAGTAGAAGACGATGAGGAACAGGTAGATCGCGGTCAGGTCCACCGTGCCCGTGGTCGCGGCCCAGCCGACGAGCGGCGGGAAGGCCCCAGCCGCTCCGCCGATGACGATGTTCTGTGGCGTCGTGCGCTTGAGCCAGCGCGTGTAGATGAAGACGTAGAAGTAGAAGCCGCCCAGCGCGAGCGTGGCCGTGAGCACGTTCACATACCGCGCCAGCAGCCAGGTGGCTGCCACGGCGAGCGCGAGGCCGAAGGCCAGCACCGCCCTCGGCGCCATCCGTCCACCGGGGATCGGCCGCAGGCGGGTGCGGGCCATGCGGTCGTCGATGTCCTGGTCGAGGTACATGTTGACCGCGTTCGCGCCGCCGGCCATCAGGTACCCGCCGATCATCACCAGCAGCACCGTGGACCAGCCTGGCGTCCCCGCGACGAACATCGGCGCCGCCGTGGTCACCAGCAGCAGCGAGATGATTCGCGGCTTGGTGAGCATCACGAGGTCGGAGACGAGGCTCCGCTCGCCCGCGCCCGCGGCGGCCTGGCTCATGCCGGCACCCCGGCCACGGGAATTACCGCGACCGGCTCCATGATTCCGATCCAGGTCGCCACGAGAACCGCCAGCAGCAGGAGGGATGGAATCACCACCCAGGCGACCTCGGCCCACCGCGCACCCGGCCGCGGGGACGACGCCGGCGCGCGACCCGCCAGCACGGCGTACACCAGCGCGCCCTGGCAGACGAGCGCAATCGAGGCGGCGATGAGGAAGAGGAGCGGCACGTCGGCGACGATGGCGAAGTCAGGAGTGGCGCTCGCGGCGGTACAGCGCCCAGGAGAGGAAAGCTCACGGCTCGCTACGGTGGGTTCAACCCACCGTAGCGAGCACGCCGAAAGCAGACAGCGGAAGTGCAAGCCGACGCGGCCAGCAGATGGAGGTGGCCCAGCCCCAAGCCCCAGCTCCAGCCCCAGCCCCCAGCCCCAGCCACAGCTCCAGCCCCCAGCCCCAGCCCTCAGCCTCCAGCGCCCTGTACCCCGAACCCCTAACCCCGAACCCTGTACCCTTTGCCCGTTGTCCCCCATCTTCGTGGCATGTCGCCACCGACCAATGGCCTCCCGCGCCGGATCGGGCTCTGGAGCGCGATGGCCGTGGTCGTCGGGTCGACCATCGGCTCAGGCATCTTCCGGTCGCCCGCCGGGATCGCGGACCGGATCCCCGGCCCCCTCCCGCTCCTGCTCATCTGGATCCTGGGCGGACTCTTCGCCCTGTGCGGAGCGCTGGCGCTCTCGGAACTGGCGAGCACCATCCCTCGAACCGGCGGGTTCTACGCCTTTCTGCGTGAGGGCTGGGGACGGCTCCCCGCGTTCCTCTTCGGGTGGGGCCAGCTCACGATCGTCCGGGCCGCCTCCCTCGGCGCCATCGCGATCACGTTCGCCGAGTACTTCGTCAGGGTGCTCGGGTTCGATCCGACCGTCGCCCCGTACGATCGCTACGCGCAGTACACGGCCGCGCTCGCGATCGCCGTGACGGCGACGTTCAACATCCTCGGAGTCCGCTGGGGATCGACCGTCATCAATGTCACCACGATCGCCAAGTTCGGCGGCCTGGCGTTCATCGTCCTCCTGGCGCTGGCGGTGGGCTGGCCCGAGACCGGCGGCCATTTCACGCCGCTGGTCCCCGAGGGCAGTGTGCAGGTCGGCGCGTTCGGCCTTGCCCTGGTGTCGGTTCTGTGGGCGTATGACGGGTGGGCCGACGTCACGTACGTCGCCGGCGAGGTCAAGGATCCGCACCGCAACCTGCCGCGCGCGATCATCGGCGGCACGCTGGCCGTCATGGCCATCTACGTACTGGCGAACATCGGCTACATGGCGGTCCTGCCGATCGAGGAGATCCGGACCTCGCGGCTGGTGGCGGCCGACGTCGCCGAGCGGGTGATCGGACGTCCCGGGGTGGTCTTCGTTTCGACGACGGTGATGCTCTCGACCTTCGGCACGCTCAGCGCGGTCCTGCTGACCAGTCCGCGGGTGCTCTTTGCGATGGCGGACGACGGCATGTTGTTCGCGCCCATTGCGAAGGTTCATCCCAGGTTCCAGACGCCGCACATCGCGATCGGCCTGGTGGCGACGCTGGGGCTGATCTTCGTGCTGCTCCTGCGGTTCGAGAAGCTGGCCGACACCTTCGTGATCGCGATGATCCCGTTCTACGCGCTGGGCGTCGCGGGGATCTACCGGCTGCGGCGCCGCCCGGGGTACGCGCCGCCCTTCCGCACGCCGGGATATCCCGTGGTCCCGGCGCTGTTCATCGCCTCCGTCGCCTACCTGTTACTGAATGCGGTCCTCGATCGCGACAGTCGGGCGTGGGCGGTTGGTATCTTCGCCGTCCTGCTGGCGGGCGTCCCGGTTTTCCACATGACCGTGGGAAAGCCGGCGCGTAGGTGACGAGCCGATTGACAGCCAGCCCTGCCGGAAGCACCATCTTGGCGCCTCTGGTGCGCAGGATTCCTTCCCCGAGCGGCATCCACTCCATAACCCCGGACACGACGTTATGAAATTCCCGCGTCTTCTCCTGGTGATCGCCGCGCTGGCGGCGTTCATGGCAGGGAGCATCAGCACCGCCCTGGCGGCGCAAGGTGTTACCACCGGTGCCATCGGTGGCCGAGTCATCGATGAGGCCGGGGCCGGTCTGGCCGGCGTGCAGATCACGGCCGTGAACCGCGCCAACGGATTTTCCAGCACGGTGACGAGCCGGGCCGACGGCCGCTATCTGATTCCGAACCTCGAGGTGGGGACGTACGACGTCACCTACCGGCGGGTGGGCTTCGACCCGGTGCGCCGTCGCGATCTGATCGTGGCGCTGAGCCAGGTGCTGCCGCAGGACGTCGAGCTGCACGCGCGCGCGACGGAGCTGAGCGGTGTGACGATCATCGCGGCCACCACGACCGAGACCTTCACGCCGACGAATACGAGCGTGAAGACGATCGTGACCGATACGTCGATCCAGCGGCTCCCGTCGCTCAACCGGAACGTGATCGACCTGGTGCGCAACGCGCCGCAGGTGTCGACGTCCGGCGCCGGGTACTCCGCGGGCGGCATGTCGAACCGGATGAACAACGTGCAGATCGACGGCGCGACGGAGCGCGACGTGTTCGGCCTGGGGTCCACGGGCACGCCGGGCGCCGAAGTGAACTCGCGGTCGGTGTCGCTGGAGGCGGTGAAGGAGCTGCAGGTGCTGCTGGCGCCGTTCGACGTGCGGCAGGGGAACTTCGGCGGCCTGCTGGTGAACGCGGTGACCAAGGGCGGGACGAACGAGCTGCACGGGACGATGTACGGGTACTATCGCGACCAGGACTACGGGCGCAACGTGCCCCAGCTGCGCGCCACCCCGTTCGACCGGACGCAGTACGGGTTCTCGCTCGGCGGCCCGATCATCAAGGACAAGCTGCACTTCTTCATGGCGCCGGAGTGGCAGGACGAGAACACGCCGGTGAGCGGGACGTTCTTCGGCCAGCCGGCGTCGCTCACGCCGGTCTTCCCGATCCGTGAGGCCGACCTGACCCGGTTCGAGCAGATCATGGCGGCCAAGGGGATGCCGGACGTCGGGACGCCCGGGTATGCGAACATCCCCAACCCCCTCTTCAACTTCTTCGGTCGCGTGGACTACCGGATCAACGACACGCACCGGTCGGTGATCCGGTACAACTACTCGGAGGGCGAGCGCCTGCGCCAGCAGAACAACCGCAGCTCCACGGCGGCGGTCTACAGCGGGAACTTCCACACGTTCGATACCTGGAAGATCGCGCCGGTCTTCCAGCTCTTCTCGGTCTTCGCCGGTGGCGCGTCGAACGAGCTCTTCATCGGTTACAACCGCGCCCGGAACCGGCGGACGCCGGAGTCGCCCTACCCGCAGATTTCGGTGACGGGCCTGACGACGACGACGAGCGGGACCAACGGCTCCATCATCGCCGGCGCCGACCAGTTCTCCCAGGGGAACGAACTGGACACGGACACGTACGAGCTGACGAACAACTTCTCCTTCCAGAGGAACAACCACACGATCACGCTGGGGACGCGCAACGAGTACGTGGATCTGCGCAACCTGTTCAACCAGAGTTCCTACGGGGTCTGGAGCTTCCGGGGGCTCGACAGCCTCGAGGCCGGGAACCCGGCCACGTACCGCCGCGCCTTCATCCTGCGGGACGGCGGCAACGTGTTCTTCCGCGCGCTGCAGAGCGCGTGGTATGTGCAGGACCAGTGGCAGGCGGCGCCGAACTTCTCCATGACGCTGGGCGCGCGCCTGGACATCTCCCGGTTCCTGGACGACGTGCCGTACAGCGCGCCGATCGACAGCGCCTACGGGCGGCGGACCGATGACGTCCCGAAGAAGGCGTACCAGTTCTCGCCGCGCATCGGGTTCAACTGGGACCTCAGGGGCGACCAGACGCAGCAGATCCGCGGCGGCATCGGACTCTTCGTGGGTACGCCGCCGTACGTGTGGCTCGAGAACGCCTACGTGAACTCGGGCTCGATCATCACCTTCCTGAACTGCGGCACGGGCGGCACGCGCGCTCCGGACTTCAACATCGATCCCGAAGCCAATCCCACCTGCCGCGGCGGCGCCGGCAGCAAGCCCATCGGCGACGTGAACTTCCTGTCCAGCAAGCTGAAGTTCCCGCAGCCCATGCGCGCCTCGCTGAGCTACGACCGCTCGCTCCCGGGCGACCTCGTGTTCTCGATCGAGGGGCTCTGGTCCAAGACGCTGAACCAGTTCTTCTTCGTCAATCGCAACCTGGCCGGGCCGACGGGCAAGACGCCGCAGGGCCGCGTCGTGTACGCGGACTCGATCCGGGCGTCGAACGGGGCGTCGTTCCCGAAACTGCCGGCGAAGGTGATCGCCAACGGCGGGACCGCGCGGTTCTCCACGGCCATCGACGTGGTCAATCAGAGCAAGGACAATGCCTGGAGCCTGACGACGCTCCTCCGCAAGCGGTACTCGAACAACTGGGAAGGGCAGATCGCCTATACCCACGCGCGCGCCCGGGACGTCCAGAGCTTCGGATCGAGCACCCACATTTCCAACTGGCAGTTCGGGCGCACGCTGTCGGGCCGGCAGGAGGATCCGTTCACCGGGATCTCGCTCTTCGACCAGACCCACAAGATCGCCGGCACCGGCACGTACACGAAGCACTGGCGCCCGGGCTGGTCCACTGACTTCACGGCGACCTACACCGGCGTATCGGGCTCGCCGCACGACTATGTCTATGCCGCCAGCGGTTCCACCGCCGACTTGAACGGCGACGGGCGCAGCGGCAACGATCTGATCTACATCCCGCGCAGCGCCTTCAACACTTCCGAGATCCGTTTCCGGCAGATCGGCTCCGGCGCCACGGCGATCACGGTCGCCCAGCAGCAGGCGGCGTTCGAGAAGTTCATCGACGAGTCGCCCTGCCTGAGCTCGCAGCGCGGCCGCATCCTCAGGCGCAACTCCTGCAAGCAGCCGTTCTCGAACCAGGTGGACGTGGCCATCCGGCAGACGGTGCCCACCCTCGGCGCCCAGCGCCTGTCGATCCAGATGGACATCACCAACTTCGGCAACCTGCTCAACAAGACCTGGGGCCAGCAGCGCGTCACCGAGGCCAGCTCCAACTCCAACGTGCCGATCCTCACCCACGTCGGCCAGACGAGCAGCGACCCGGTAGCCGCCATCCCGATCGTCCAGTTCAACGTGAACCAGAAGGAGTACGTGGTCGGCAACTTCGCCTCGAACTTCTGGCGGTTCCAACTGAGCGCGAGGTACAGCTTCTGACGAGGGATGAGCGATCAGCGATGAGGCGTCGGACCGACCGCCTCATCGCTCATCGCTCGTCAGAATACCGAGAACTTCAGGTACTTCCTCGGGTTCCGCATCAGGTCCGCCAGCAGCGAATCCACGCGGGCGGCGACGGCGCGCAGATCGTTGTACAGCCCCGGGTCGTTGAGCAGCTTCGCCGCCGATCCCTCGCCGCTCTCGACCTTCGTCAGCAGCGCGTTGAATCGCGCCGTGGCTGCGTTGAGCTCGGTGGTGAATGTCTCGAAGTGCGCCGCCGACGCCTGCAGCGATCGCACCGCGGAATCGACGCGGGCCGAATCCACCGCCGCCACGCG
The DNA here is from genome assembly GCA_013360595.1 of Gemmatimonadaceae bacterium. Taxonomy (GTDB): domain Bacteria; phylum Gemmatimonadota; class Gemmatimonadetes; order Gemmatimonadales; family Gemmatimonadaceae; genus JABWBJ01. Next base: position 7,345 of record JABWBJ010000060.1, read on the forward strand.
GCTGCGCAGCACCACCAGCGTCGCCTGCAGCTCGCGCGACTGCACGTCCGCCACCTGATGGGCCGTGTTCAGCAGGCGGTTGAGGGCGATGGACGTCCGGCGAATCTCGGCGAAGCCCCCCGAGTCCACCATCTGCACGCGGAGCGCGCCGAGCATCGCGCCGATCGCGGCGGTGAGCGTGTCGGCGCGCTGCATCAGGCCCTGAAGGCCGGTTCCCTGGACGGCGATGGGGATCGTGTCGCCCGGGGAGAAGCTCCGACTGTTCGGCGCCTCCGGCGTCAGGGCGATGGCCTGGTCGCCGAAGAACCCGTTCGGCACGATCGCCGCCTTCGTGCCGAGCGGCACCCGATACTGCGACTGGATGCGGTACGACACCAGGAGGGTGCCCGCGGGGTCGAGCTCGACGTTGTCCACCGACCCGATGGTGACGCCGACCAGCCAGACCGGCGCCCCCTGCTTGACCCCCGCGCCCCACGTGAAGCGCGAGTGGAGCAGGTAGCCGCGCGAGAGGCCGCCCCGCACGAGCCAGATCGAGGCCAGCGCCAGGACGACGATGGCCACGGTGGTGAACAGCCCGACCAGCACTTCGTCGCGACGTCTCATCCCTGGAGCCTCGGTGCAAAGAGGGCGGCGATGAAGGCGTCGAGCACGAGGATCGCGACCGAGGTCATGACCACGGCGCGCGCCGTCGACCGGCCGACGCCTTCGGCCCCCACGTCGGTCACGTACCCTTCGTAGGCGCAGAAGAAGGCGATCGCGGTGCCGAAGATCGTCGCCTTGAGGAGCGAGTAGAGAATCTGGAACATGTTGAACGCGATCCGCAATCCGGACGAGAAATCGTGCCACGACACGTCGGTGGCGAAGATCGCGGTGAAGAACGCCACGCCGACGCCGACGGCGTTGGCGAAGATGACGAGGATCGGCAGCATGAGCGTGGCCGCGATGAGGCGCGGGACCACGAGGTACGCCACCGGGTCGTAGGCCAGCGTCTCCAGCGCGTCGATCTGCTCGGTCACCCGCATGGTGCCGATCTCCGCCGTCATCCGGGCGCCCACCCGCCCCGTGAGCACGAGCCCCGTGAGCAGCGGGCCCAGTTCGAGCACGATCGTCTGGCGCGAGATCAGGCCCACCACCGAGAGCTGCACCCCCGGAAAGAGCTGGTAGCGCGTCTGCAGCGCGATGACCGACCCGATGAACGCCGCCACGATCGCCGTCAGGGCCAGCGAGTCCACGCCGATGGACTTCATGTGCGGCATGACCAGCGGCAGGTACGTCTTCGGCTCGCGCCAGAGCGCGGTGGTGGCGCCAGCGAGGAAGTAGGCGCGCTTGCCGATCCCGGCGAAGATCGCCACGCCCAGAATGGCCATGCGCCGGAGGAAGCGCAGGCCGGCCCGCTGCACCATCGGGTATTCCGTGGTGGCTCGGATGTCGGGCGCCGGCGCGGTCACGTGCGCACGCGGGCCAGGAGCACCAGGCCGCCCAGGCCGAACAGCGTGTTCGGGAGCCAGGCCGCCAGGTCCGGGTTCATCACGTTCTCGCCGCCGATCGCCTTGGTGAGCTGGATGAACACCAGGAACGTCACCGTCACCGCCAGGCTGAGTCCGATGCCCCACGCGGCGCCGCCCCGCTGCGTGCTCGTGGCCAGCGGCGCGCCGAAGATCGCGATGATGATGCAGGTGATCGGCACCGCGATCTTCAGGGCCCGCTCCACCTTGATGCCATTCACGTCGCTCCCGGACCGCTCCAGGGCGCGAATGTAGCGCCCCAGCTCGGCGTAGCGCATGTCCTGCGGCGCCTTCGGCGAGGCCATGAGCTGCACCGGCGTCTCCCGGAAGTGGCGGTCTCGCAGCGAGTCGAAGGTAACCGCGAGGTTCGGGCGCTGGTCGGTCATGACGTGCATGGTGCCGCCCAGCAGAAGCCAGCCGCGGTCACGGTCGTAGCGCGCGCGCGATGCGGTGGCCAGCCAGGTGGGGTACGTCGAATCCCCGGCCCGCCCCCGCCGCTCGATCTCCAGCGCCTCGATGCTGCCCGTCGCCACCTGCAGCTGCTGCACCTTGTACACCCGGCCGGCCTCGGAGGCGAAGGCGAAGTTGAAGCGCTCCGTGCCGGTCGTGTACATCACCTCGTCCCGCAGTTCCATGCTGCGTCGATTCCCCAGCGGCGCGAGCTCCGACAGGACGAGCGCCAGGGCGGCCGCGATCACCGACGCCGCGTAGATCGGGACCGAGATCCGGTAGAAGCTGATCCCCGACGCCTTGGCGGCCGTGATCTCCGAGTGCCGGGTCAGCGCCCCGATGGTGAAGACGGTCGCGAACAGGACGGCCGCCGGCAGGACCATGTACATCGACTCCGGCAGCGAGTACACGTAGCTGAGCGCGATGTCGCCGCGCGACAGGTTCCGGCTCAGATACTTGTCGAGGTTGTCCGTGAGGTCGATGACGATGACCAGGATCGGGAAGCCGAGCGCCGTGGCGGCGAAGATCTTGCTGAACTCGGCGAAGACGTACCGGTCGAGCGGATGGAAGAGCCGCCGGATCATCGCGCCGTCCCTGCGCCCGCCGGGGCCCGGCGCCTGACGAAGAGGTGTCGCACGATCTCCAGCATCTCGCCCAGGTCGCCCCCGCGCGTGGTGGCGCTCTCGCGCCCCATCCGCGCGAGGAGCGCGAGCCCCACGGCGGTCAGCAGGATGTTGGCGGCCCACATCGCCAGGAACGGCGTCAGCACGTTGCGGTCGGCCAGGGCCTCGCCGGCGATGAGGCCCACGTAATAGATGCCGAAGATCGTCAGGCTCACGCCGATCACGAGGCCGACGCCGCCGCGCGGGAAGCGCAATGCGATCGGCGCGCCGACCAGGACAAAGATCGTGCAGGCCACCGAAATGGCGAACTTCTTGTGCAGCTCCACCGCGTGCTGGTTCACGAATCGCCGGTTGTCGCGAAGCCGCGACCGGGCGTTCTCCACGGTGCCCTGCAGGACGACCGGCGACTGCACGGACAGCACCGGGTACCGGGGCGGCGGCGCCGCCGCCCCGG
>JABWBJ010000061.1 GCA_013360595.1 Gemmatimonadaceae bacterium
GGCAGGCCGGGCCGGACCTGACGATCGTGGCCGGCGGGGGCGTTCGCGCCGGGCACGTGGCGGAACTCGTCAGGCAGACCGCGGTCAGGGAGGTGCACGCCCGACCCGTGCGGCCGAAACCGAACCGGCCCCCGCGGGGCCCCAACCTCCCTTTCGGTCCCATGTCGCTGCTGGCCGACCGGCAGGAGCTCGATCCCGCGCAGGTTCGCGCCCTGGCCGACGAGCTGCGGCGGATCTGATCTCAGATCCCGGGCAGGTGGGCCCGCTGCTTCTCACGGGCCAGCGCGCGCTCGGTGAAGTCCAGCCGCTCCTGCGCCTCCGCCAGTTCGCGGGCCAGGCGGTCCTGTTCTGCCTCGAGCTGGGCGATGCGCGCCTCCAGGTCCGCGCTCCCGCCTCCCTCGATCCGCTTGGCCACCGCCCGGCCGAGTCGCGTGGCCGAGAACGCGATGAGCCCGGTGAAGAACATCATCATCACCGGAATCAGGACGGCGAGAGTCTGGCGATGCATGGCGAGTCAGGTTGGTGGAAACAGAGCCAGGCGCCGAGCGCCAAGCGCCGAGCGCCGAGGGTTGACCGAGTAAGACAACGTCGAGCTCGAGTCCCTGGTTTCTCGTGACCCGGGGGTGTTGAGCGTGCAGTTCGACGCCCGGCGCTGGGCGCTCGATGCTCGACACCGGACCCTCAGTGCATCCGGATGACTGGCTTGGAGCCCACCACCGGGATCCAGTACGAGAACCACTCCACGTTGCGCAGCATCCGGTCCCTCATCAGGCGCACGTCGGTGATCCCATGCCCCTGCCCCGGGTAGAGCACCAGCTTCACCGGCGCCTTCCCGATCCGCTTCATGGCCTCGTAGAACTGGATGCTCTGCTCGGGCGAAACCCGGCGGTCCGCGTCCCCCGACTGGATCAGCAGCGGCGTCGTGACCTCCTTCACCTTGCGATAGGCGGACCGCTCCACCCACAGGTCCGGCTTGTCCCAGGGCACCGAGTTCAGGAGCATGCCCAGGTAGTCCGAGACGTCGGTCTGAGAGAAGAATGCCGTCAGGTCGTTCACGCCGGCGCCGGAGCTGGCGGCCGCGTACCGGCGAGTCTGGGTCACGCCCCAGAAGGTCTGGAATCCGCCATACGACCATCCCATCAGCCCCATCTTCGTGGAGTCCGCGATGCCGGCGCGGATCATCTCCGTCACGCCCGAGTTGACGTCGATCCAATCCTTGCCGAGGATGTCGCCCCGGTTGAGGCCGCGGAAGCGCGCGCCGTACCCCGTGGATCCCCGGAAATTGGGCTGCAGGACGGCGTAGCCCATGCCGGCGAACACCTGAACCGGATAGGCGGCATTCACGGCGGGGTAGCGGGCCGCCGATACGCCGGCCGGACCGCCGTGGACCACCACCAGCAGCGGCACCCGTGTCCCTTCCTGGTACCCGACCGGCAAGGTCAACACGCCTTCGATTGATTCGCTGTCCGCCGCCGACTTCCAGGCGACCACGCGCTGCGCGCCGTGGGCGAAGGCGGCCGCCTGCGGGTTCGTCGTCGTCAGGCGCTTCGGCGCGAACGAGGTCCCGATCGATGCGAAGACATCCGGCGGTTCGCTCGCCGTCTCCGAGACGAAGGCGATCGTCCCGCCTGACGAGTGAAAGCCGGAATGGAATCGATCCCTGCTGACCAGCTGGGGCGGGCCCGAGGGCTTCCCCTGGGCCAGGGGGATCCGGAAGAGCCCCCGCCCGGTCTTCACGGCCGCCTCGACCAGGAGCTCCCGCGCGGTGGCCGCCACGAACGACGCGTCCTCGTCCAGTCCGTCAGTGAGGGAGACCGGATCGCCCACGGCGAGCGGCACGGTCCAGAGCTTCGTGTTGGCCGTTCCGTAGAACTCGCCTGAGGCGGCGATGACCAGGCCGAGGTCCGCGGTCCAGGCCACGACCTCCTCGCTGCCCGGCATGGTGGTGAGGGCGCGCGACTCGGCGCCCGGTTCGCTCTGGACATAGGCCGCGCCGTGAGCGCCGGCCACGAGCGCCGGCTGCGGGCGTGCCGAGAAGGCGATCCCGCGCGCGTCGGGCGCCCAGACGACGGACGTCACGTGCAGACCGTCCGGGGTGATGGCGCGGCCGTCGGCAGGTTCGCGGGCGGCGAGCACCACTTCCCAGAGCCGCGTGAACTCGGCGGCGTAGGCGCTGTCACGGACGATCGCTTTCCCTCGAGCCCGTTCGAGCTCCTGCTCGGCGCGCGAGGGCGGCGACGCCGCCAGGTAGACGAGGCGGCGGCTGTCCGGCGAGAGGCGGAACCCTGAGACGCCGAGCTCGTGGCGCGTGAGCTGCCACGCCTCGCCCCCGTCGGGGTCGATGCCGTACACCTGCGTCCGCCGGTTTTCGGCCCGATCCGACAGAAAGGCGATCCACGACCCGTCGTGCGACCACTGAGGCGCGCGGTCGGCGCGTGGGCCTGAGGTCACCCGACGGGCTTCACCGCCGGCGACGGGCACGACCCACACGTCGGAATTGGTGACGTTGGTCTCGGCGCTGCGCTCGGTGACGACGTAGGCCACCCGCTTGCCGTCCGGGCTCACGGCGACGTCGCCGACGCTCTTCATGGCCATGACGTCGTCGACGGTCCAGCGTCTGGGTCCGGCGTCCTGGGCGGCGGCGATCGAGGCAGCACCGAGGACGAGCGAGGCAAGGAACGATCTGGCGATCATGTGGCGGCGGTTTCCCGGGTCACGCGGGCGCACGACCATGCGCCCCGCGTTGCGAAAGTGGGGCGGGTGAACCGGATACGCAATCGGGCGCCCGGCGATCAGCCGGGCGGCAGCGCGGAGTGCGGCCAGGGGTGCCGGCGGATGTACTTCAGGTCGTCGGCGTCGGACTCGACGACGTAGATCGCCCGGGCGCCGGACGCCAGCAGGCGCTCGCTGTCCTTGAGCTCGATGACCCCGGAGAGGCGGCCCCGGCGGTCCACGACGAAATAGGCGACACCCGGAAAGTCGGCCGAAGGCTGGCGGCGAATGAGGACGTGGCCCTCGGGCGACGCCAGCAGCTCGCCCTGCACGTAGGGCGGCATGACGTCAGGCCAGTCGTCGTCCGGGATCTGCATCGACGGCGGCACCGGGACGTTCGACGGGTTGGCCGCCTGGGATCGCGCGGTCCGCGCCAGGCTGGCCTGTTTTTCACGGTCGGTCATGCGAATCACCGGCACGGGAAGCGGAGCGCCCTTCGTCCACCGGCCGTCCGGCGAACGCCAGTCCACCCGGAACGGATTGACTCGCACCACCGCCAGCCATCCGTCACGATGCAGGAGGTACTGCTCGCCCACGCGAAGCCGCAGCGCTCGCATGCTTATGGCACTGGTCTCGCCCTTCGCGTTCGCCTGACGCGTCACCTGCATCGGCCGGCGCATGAGACGGGCAACGGTATCAACGCGCGCGGTGCTGCGGTGATAGCGCACCAGGTACGAGGAATCCCGTTCGCTGCTGGTGGACTCGCCGACCGGCGCATCGTCATACGACTCCCGCATCAGGTGCCCCGCGCCGTCGGCGCCGAGGAAGAGCCCCTGCGTCAGCCTGACCGTGGGATGATCGGGCGGCACGGTGACCACGACGCGGTCGCCGTCGAGGATGAGCCACCGCCGCTGTGTCAGGTCCCCCATGAGAGTCGAGTCGCCGGCGATGGCCCAGAGGCGGGAGACGCGGCCGTACTCGCCCGGGCCCCCGCCCCGCCGCGAGATCGGATTCGCGGACTGGGTCCGGAAGTCGGCGACGACCAGGCCGAGGTCGTTGGGATCAGCGACGATGATGCGGCCGTCGCTCAATTCGCGGATCCCGATCACCGAGCCGAACGGCTGCTCGAACCGCGCATCGGCCGGGGGGAGCGTGATCGGCGTGACGCGCTGCGCCGCGACCAGGCCGGGAGCCAACAGGACCGTGGCAAGGAACGATCTGCGCATGTCTCCTCCGGCGTGAACCCTACACTCGCATCCCTTTCGTTCTCAGGTACCACCAGTGCCCGGCGGCCAGGAGGGCCATGACACCCATCTTGATCCCGTCCGCGGCCGTCATGCGTGTCGCCAGCAGAAGCGAGAGCACCACGCCGATGCCGGCCAGAACCGGCCCGCCTTTCACCCGGAAAAGAGCCGGCTCCACCCCCGGTGTACTGATGCCACGCTTCTCCCGCCGGCGGAAGACCGGGAGGGACGCGCAGACGCCTCCGTAGAGCAGCAGCCGGGAGACCGCCGAGAGGCTCAGGTTCCGCAGGAGGTCTGCCTGGAGCGCGAGGGCGAGGGAGATCGCCGCGAAGATGACGATCGACACCAACGGGGTCCGGTACACGGGGTGGATCCGGGCGAAGAACGCGGGCAGGTCGCCACGCTCGGCCATGGCCATCGTCAGGCGCGGCACGTTCAGCATGTTGCTCGCGACCCAGCCGTACACCGAGATCAGCGCCGCCACGGTGATGATCACGGCGCCGCCCGAGCCGAGCATCACGCGGGCCGATGACGCGAGCGGGCGATTGTTGGCCGCCGGCTCGGTGAGCGTGACCAGCACGGTCAACTGCGCGGCGAGGTACACGACGGTGACCAGCGCCAGACCGGCCACGAGCGCAAAGGGGGCGTCGCGGCGGGCGTCCTTCGCTTCGGCCACGGGGATCAGCGCGGACTCGAAACCGCCGTAGGCGAACATCAGCAGCACCATCGCGTTGAGCCAGCCGCCGACCGTCGGATCGGAGCCGATCGCGGCCGGCGCGGTCTTTCCCGCGGCCAGCCAGGCCACGCCAAGAGCGCCGAACACCACCAGCGGAACCAGCTTCACCACGGCGAAGACGTTGCTCACCGCGGCGCCCGATCCCACCGACCGGATGTTCACGAGCGCCTGGAGCCCGATGAACGCCGCCGTGATGACCACCTGCTGGGGGCGGCCCGCCGCCGCGGGCCAGAGCTCGACCAGGTACGTCGTGAACAGATTCGCCTGGACCGCCGCCGTTATGCAGCGCACGAAGTAGCCCATCCAGGCCATCTGGATCCCGACGAACGGCCCGAAGGCGGCCTGCCCGTAGAGGTAGGCGCCGCCGGCTCTCGAGAATCGCGACGCGACTTCGGCGAAGGAGAAGATCATGGCCCCGGTGAGCGCCGCGGCCATCACCCACGCGAGCATGGACCACCAGCCGAGCGCGCCGCCAAGCGTCCCGGGGAGCACGAACACGCCGGTGCCGATGATGGTGTTGAGCACGAGCCCGACGAAGCTCCATCGGCCGATGGCCTGAACGAGTGCCGGCGCGTTTGGGGCGGTCATGGCCGCCCATTGTACGCCTCGCGGCTGCGTTTGGCGACCCTCCCCGGAGTCGGGCGCGTCAGGTCGCGTCGACGTGTCATTCTGACGCGGGGATCGTGCGAAACCGGCCGAACGGGCGCGTCGTACGAGGGAGGGCCGCTCCATCACCCTCTGCCGCCCTCCGATGCAGGCCATTCTCCGCGACATCCGGTACGGACTTCGTTCGCTCGCCAAGCACCCCGGGCTCGTCGTGGTCGCCACCGTGGCGCTCACGTTCGGGATCGGCCTGACGACGACGATGTTCTCGATCACGTACGGCGCCCTCATGAAGGGGCTCCCCTTCGCGGACGGCGACCGGATCGTGAGCCTGGTGCGCAGCAACCCGGTGACCGGCGCGCGGCGCATGAGCACGCCGATCTCGGACTACGTGGACTATCGCGACCAGCAGCGCACCATGTCGCCGCTGGCTGCGTACTACACCGGCACGGTGAACGTGAGCGGCGAGGCCGAGGCCGAGCGGTTCGGCGGCGCGTTCGTGACGGCGAACACGTTCGACCTGACCGGCGTGCGGCCGCTGCTGGGCCGGACGATTCAGCCGGGCGAGGATGCGCCGGGCGGCGCGCGCGTGGCCGTGCTCGGCTACGGGATGTGGCGGCGCCGGTTCGGCGGCGATTCCACCGTCATCGGAAAGGCCCTGCGAGCCAACGGCGTGCCCTACACCATCGTGGGCGTGATGCCCGAGGGGTTCCGTTTTCCGGACGACGCCGCGCTCTGGCTGCCGCTCCAGCTCGACCCGGTCGCCACGCGGCGGGGCCAGGGGCAGTGGCTCGACGTGGCCGGCCGGCTGAAGGCCGGCGTCACCATGGAACAGGCGACGGCCGACGTCGCCGCCATCGCCGAGCGCCTGGCGACCGAGTACAAGGCGACGAACGAGAACATCCGGGCCCAGGTCATGAACTTCGTCGAGGCCGACATGGGGCCCGAGCCGCGGCAGCTGCTGACGACGATGCTGGGCGCGGTCTTTTTCGTGCTGCTCATCGCCTGCGCGAACGTGGCCAACCTCCTGATGGACCGGGCGGCCCACAAGTCCAGGGACGTGGGGATCCGCACGGCGTTAGGTGCGACCCGCGGGGCGGTCATCCGCCAGTTCCTGACCGAGGCCTTCGTGCTCAGCGCCGCCGGGGCCGTCTTCGGCACGTTCCTGGCGTGGGGCGGGATCGCCCTGTTCAATCGCGCCATCGTCGACACGCAACCGCCGTTCTACATCGACATCGCGCTCCATCCGCCGGTCCTGGCGTTCGTGGCCGGCGTGAGCCTGCTGGCCACCCTCCTCTCGGGCATCATCCCGGCCTACCAGTCCTCCCGTTCAGACCTCAACGAGGTGCTCAAGGACGAGTCGCGCGGGTCATCGAGCCTGAAGATCGGCAGGATGAGCAAGGCGCTGGTCGTGTTCGAGGTCGCGCTGTCCTGCGCGCTGCTCGTGGCGTCGGGGCTCATGATCCGGAGCGTCACGAGGCTCGGCGCGGTCGACCCCGGCTTCCGCACCTCCGGCATCTTCACGGCGCGCATCGGGTTCCCGGCGACGTACACGGATACGGCGATGCAGCGGCAGTTCCACGAGCAGCTGCGCGAGCGCCTGATGCAGATCCCGGGCGTGCAGAACGCCACGCTGGCGTCGGGCCTGCCGGCGGTGGGCATCGGCGGCAGCAGCTTCACGATCGAGGGCCGGACCTACGAACGCGACACCGACGTTCCCACGGCGGACCTGGCCTCGGTGGCGCCGAACTTCTTTTCGACGTTCGACATTGCGGTGACGAAGGGGCGTCCGATCGACGACACCGACCGCGCGGACGGCCTGCCGGTGGCCGTGATCAACCAGGCCTTCGCCGAGCAGTACTTCCCGGGCCAGGATCCGCTGGGCCGCCGGATCCGGCAGGGTGGGCGCACGAGCGAGCAGCCGTGGCTCACGATCGTGGGCATTGTCCCGACCATTTTCACGGGGGACCCCGAGGAACCGCGCGAACCGGCGTTCTACGTGCCGCTGGCGCAGCGCCACTCCAGCTTCGTGAGCCTCGCGGTGCGCACGGCCGGTCCGCCGATGGCGATCACGCCGCAGGTGCGGAGCGCGGTCGCCGCGCTCAACCCCGACATCCCGATCTACTTCGTGTACTCGATGCAGGAAGCGTTCGAGCGCCCGACCTGGTTCATCCGGGTCTTCGGGACGATGTTCATGATCTTCGGGCTGATCGCGCTCTTCCTCGCCTCGGTCGGACTCTATGCCGTGATGTCGTTCTCGGTGAGCCGGCGCGTGCGCGAGGTCGGGATCCGGATGGCGCTCGGCGCCCAGGGTCGCGACGTCGTGGGCCTGATCTTCCGCCAGGGGGCGTGGCAGCTCGGCCTGGGCCTGGCGCTCGGCCTGGGCTTCGCGGCCACGATCGCGCAGTTCATGACCATCGTGCTCTTCGACGTGCAGCCTCGTGATCCGGCCACGTTTACCAGCGTTGCGGTCGTGCTGACGCTGGCCGGTCTCACGGCGTGCATGGTGCCGGCGCGCCGGGCCACCCGCATCGATCCCCTGGTGGCGCTCAGGTCGGACTGAGGGCGAAGCGGGTGGAGAAGGTGGAGAGGGTGGTCGTCCTGAACACCCTCTCCACCATCAACTACGGAATGATCACCCTGGCGATCGAATCCTTTCTGGCCGCCAGGTGCTCGGCCATCCTGAGGCGCGGCACTCCCTTCACGATCCAGTCGGCCGGCGGGGCGCCGGTCAGATGATGGTCGAACCACTCGGTCATGCGGCTGGCGTAGTCCCGCTGGTTCGCCGGACGGGCCAGGCCGTGGTTCTCTCCCTGGTACTGCAGCAGGATGACGTCCTTCCCCAGCTGCCGCAGCGTGTTGAAGTGCGTGATGCCCTGGTTGAAGTCCACCGCCCCGTCCTTGTCGTTATGCAGCAGGATCAGGGGCGTCCTCTGCTTCTTGGCGTGGAAGGCCGGGGAGTTGCGGATATAGGCGTCGTAGTTGTCGATGAAGTTGCCCGTGAAGCGCCCCTGGCTCGACTCGAAGATCGCCTGATTGGTGCCGCCGGTGTTCCAGTACACCGAGCTGTACATGCTCACGAGATCGGTGAGCGGTGCTCCGGCGATCGCGGCCTTGAAGAGATCCGTCTGGGTGACCAGGAACGCGGTCTGGTATCCGCCCCATGAGTGGCCCCAGAGTCCGACCTTTGCCGGATCGACCATCCCCGTCGCGATCGCGGCCCTGACCGCCGGCACCACGCACCAGACCGCCGACATGCCCGGATCGTTGACCCGGTACACGATGTCGGGATCCAGCACGATGTACCCCCGGCTGGTGTAGATCGCCGGGTCCGGCGCCCGCGTGTCCGTCGGGTTCACGAACGACCGCATGTTCTGCGACCGCTTCTCGTAGATGGTGACCAGCATCGGGTACTTCTTCCCGGGCTCATAGTTGGCGGGCAGGTACATCGCCGCCTGCAGCCGGTCCCCCTTGTCGCTCCGGTAGTCGATGAGCCGCGTCCCGCTGGACCAGGCGATGTCCTTCATCTGCGGGTTCACGTCGGTAATGCGGTACCCGTCCCTGAACCCGTTCGTGAAGACGTTCCAGTTCGGATACTCGGTGAAGTTCTGCCGCGTGTACAGGAACGTGTCGGCATCGCGGGCCTTGATCACGTTGAACCGCGCCGTGTCGAACACGAGCCGCTCGGCGCCCGCCTTGCCCGGGTCGACGCGCGAGAGGCCCTCTTTCTTGGTCCACTCGCCGTAGGTGCCGAAGTACAGCGGCTTCGAGAGGTCGATGCCGCTTCCCCCACCGGGTCCGCCAAAGCGGCCGCCGCCGGCGCCGGCCGCGTCGAACTGGTACAGCCGGTTGTAGCGCACCTGCGTCCGGCGGCCGTCACCCGTGAGGTTCACCGCGCGCCCCGACGACGGGTTCACCGGGACCTTCCAGACGTCCCAGTTGTCGTACAGCAGCACCGCCGAGTTGTCCGACGACCACCCCCGCGGCTGGATCGGAGGCGGGAACAGGTTGTTGTGGTCGTCCTCGGTATTCACGAACGACGCCGGGACGCCGCGCGTGATGTTGACGGTGTCGCCGGTGGCGAGGTCGAGCACCCAGTAGTGGCCGTCCTTCCCCCAGTAGAGCACCTTGCGGCCATCGGGGGACGCCATCATGGGGCCCACGGCCGGCTTCTTCCTCATCTGGAGCGTCGCCTTGCCGGTGGTGAGGTCCACGCGGTACACGTCGATGTAGTTGCGCCCCGAGTAGCTCGCTTCCTGCTGATAGGCGCTGTTGTCCGTGCCGTAGGCGTACCGGTCGCCGGGCGTGATGGTGATCGTTCGCATCGAGTCGGCCACCAGCTGGACGAACCGGTCCTCGGCGAACCGATACTGCGACAGGTAGTTGAAGCTGCGGTCGGCCTGTTCCTGGACGATCTGCTGCGACTGGAGGCGCGGGTCGTTCCGGTGCCACAGGATGAGCGAGATCTCTTCGGCCGCGGCCCCTCCGCGCCCTGCGCCAGGGCCCTGATTGATCGTCCCGCCGGCGCCGGGGGCCCCCGCCTGGATCGGCGCCGCGCCGGACCGGCCCGCCACCTGGTTCGCCGGCGGCTTCTCCCGAATGCCGAAGAAGACCGCCGAGAGATCCGTGGCATAACGAGGGGCCCGCTCGGAGGCGAGCTTCCAGTTGCCGGGGAAGTCCTGCCGGCCCGTCGGGTCGAAGCTCAGACGCCGGCTCGGCCCGTCAGGGCCGAACCCGGTGAAGGCCACCAGGGAGAAGACCGTGTCGCGGCGCCCCTCATCGATCCGGCCGCGCATCACGCCCAGCGCGCGCGAGCTGTCGGTCCACCCGAGGTGGCGGTACAGCATCGTCTCGCTGTCGAGCGATCGGGAGACGTTCGTCTTCATGTTCCGCAGCTGGACGCCGTTGCCCACCTGGTCGGCCGCATCCATGGTGTACGCGAGCCATTCTCCCGATTCGTTGAAGGCGAACTCGCCGACCGGGCCCATGTTGAAGCGCTCGCCGCTGGCGATGTGATAGAGGATCAGGTTGGCGCCGCCGACGGCGTTCCCTGCCGGGGCGGCCGGGCCGCCGGCGCGA
>JABWBJ010000062.1 GCA_013360595.1 Gemmatimonadaceae bacterium
GCGGGCGCGGAGGGCGTCGAAGGCAGCGCGCTCCGAAGGGGCAACCGGGGGGCCGGCCTTGGACTGGAGCGCCGACCGCGGATTGCGCGCGACCCCGCCGACCAGCACCTCGAAGTGAAGGTGCGGTCCGGTGGCGAGGCCCGTCTGGCCGACGTATCCGATGGTCTCCCCCATGGCGACGCGCGTCCCGGCCCGGACCCCCCTCGCAAAGCCGCGGAGGTGCGCGTACCGGGTCACGATGCCGTTCACGTGCCGCACGTCGATCAGGTTGCCGTAGCCGCCGCGCACGCCGGCGCTGATCACCACGCCGTCGCCGATCGAGCGGACCGGCGTACCGGAACTCGCGGCGTAGTCGGTCCCCTGGTGGCGGCGGAAGATCCCCAGCACCGGGTGGCGACGCCCGCCGAAGCCGCTGGAGATGCGGCGGAATTCGAGCGGGGCGAGCAGGAAGTTGGCCGCGAGGGACTTGCCATGCTGATCGTAGTACTTCGCCTTCCCCTCGCTCAGGAGGCGGATCGCCTCGATCGTCGCGCCGCCGTTGGTGAACGTGGCGGCGAGGACGTTGCCGAGCCGGGTCACCCCCGTGGGAAGCCGCTTGCGCTCGACCAGGACGGAAAACGAGTCGCCCGGCTGGACGTCGCGGTACATGTCGATCCGGAACTCGTAGACCTCGGCGACCGCGTAGGCGAGTTCCTGCCGCGCGTCGCGGGGCAGCTCCGCCGCGGCCTCGCCGATGCCCTGCGTGAGGTGAACCCTGACCTTTCCGCGCACCGCGACGGTGTCCGTCGACCAGGCGATGGAGTCCACCCGGGCCGTCCACCCGGAATCGCCGCGCACGATGCGCACCAGCCGGTCGACGTCGATCTGCAGGGACACCTGGCTCGGCACCGAGTCGTCAGGCGCCGAGCCGAAGGTGATGCGGGTGCCGGCGCGGAGGCGGCGCGGGTCCAGGAGGCGCTGCGCGATGGCGGCGTCGATCGCGTCGCGGGCGTGGTCGCCGGTCACGCCGCCCCGTTCGAGGACCTCGCCGATCGTCTCACCGCTGGCCACCGTGTCCACGTGTTCTTCCCACGTGTCGGCGAGTCCCGCGACTTCGGCCAGGGGGCGCCGGTCGGGGAGCGGCCGCGCGAAGGCGATCGCCAGGGCCGCGAGTCCCCCGGAGACGCCATACGTCACCAGTCGCGCGGCCCACGGCTTCAATCCATCTGCCTCCGGATGAATGTCGGGATGTCCATGTCGGTCAGCTCCGGTTCCGGGCGCTGGACCGGCGCAGAAGGGGGAATTACGCGCCGGGGACCGCCATCCGCCAGTGGAACCACGGGGCGCGGGGCCGGTGAGCGTCCCGGGGTCCGCTGGGTGATGGGAATCACCGTTCTGGCCACCGTGGTGGTTGTCTGCGCCGCCCTGGCCGCCACGGTCGCCAGCCCGCCCTCGATCTGACGATCGAAGCCGGTCGCGATCACGGTGACCCGGATCTCCCCCTGCATGGCCGGTTCGTTGACGGCGCCGAAGATGATCTCGGCGTCGTCGCCGACGGCGTCGTGCACGATTTCGGAGATCTGCGTCACTTCGCCGAGGGTGAGGTCGTTGCCGCCGGTGATGTTGAGCAGGACGCCGGTGGAGCCCGCGACCGAGATGTTATCGAGCAGGGGGCTGGAGATGGCCTGCTGGGCGGCTTCCATGGCGCGGTTCTCGCCGCGGCCGATGCCGGTGCCCATGAGGGCGGAGCCGCCGTCCTGCATGACGGTGCGGACGTCGGCGAAGTCGACGTTCACGAGGCCGGTGCGGGAGATGAGGGTGGAGATGCCCTGCGTGGCGTGGAGGAGGACCTCGTCGGCCTTCTTGAGCGCGTCCTGGAAGGGGATTCCCTTGCCCACGACGGCGAGGAGCCGTTCGTTAGGCACGACGATCATGGTATCGACGTGCTGGCGGAGGTCGACGATGCCCTGCTCCGCCTGGCGCATGCGCTTGCGGCCCTCGAAGAGGAAGGGCCTGGTGACGATGCCGACAGTGAGCGCGCCGGCCTCCTTGCCGAGCTGGGCGATGACGGGCGCGGCGCCGGTGCCGGTGCCGCCGCCCATGCCGCAGGTGACGAAGACGAGGTCGGCGCCGGCGAGGGCGCGGGCGACTTCGTCGCGGTTTTCCTCGATGGCCTGGCGGCCGATCTCGGGCCGCGCGCCGGCGCCGAGGCCGCGCGTGAGTTTCTTCCCGATCTGGATCTTGGCGTCGGATTTCGACGCGAGGAGCGCTTGGGCGTCGGTGTTGATGGAGATGAACTCGACGCCTTCGAGGTGTTCGTCGATCATCCGGTTGACCGCGTTTCCACCGCCGCCGCCGACGCCGACGACCTTCATGCGGGCGGTCTGGGAGGGGGTCTCTTCGAACTCGAAGATCATGCGCGCCTGGCTCCACAGCTGAGGGATGGACCCCATCGGGTCGGCAGCAACGGCGCGCGAGCGACCCCCGGCATGGCCCCGTGGGAGGTCGGACTACCCCGTTTCTTCCGCCCGAACGACGGCCATGAATATACGTCCTTTCTTCACAAAGGCCATGTTGGCTTGTTGGCTTAGTGCAGGAACCACAAGTGGTTGCGAGCCAGACGGGTTTTCCACATGGAAAGGTTGGGGGAAGATGTGTGATCGATGGCGCGGAGGGTCGCCAACGGCACGCGGCGCGCAACGCGTTTCCGAGCATCGCGACGGGCAGGAGACGAGCGGAGCCGGCAGGCTCATTCCGCCCCCTGACTGGGGAACGCACCCTCCGCCCTCTGGAAGGTTGGCGGGCAGTCGGAATCGGTGCTCCGGTGCCGCGGGAACACGAAGCCGCCATCGGCGAGCATGACCACCGCCGACGCGCGAGCCCTCAGGGGCTGCACCTCCCCGGATCCATGACCCGACGGAATCGCGGGGATCCCGGCGCTCGGCTATCTGGTCCAGATGAGGATGACGCCGCAATCCCCGTTCAGCAATTGGTACTTGGGCGACGCGCCGACAGCTCGACGGCCAACCGTCTGGGCAGATCCAGCGGCGAAATCCACCACTGCGAGTCGGCCGCCCCTCCGATCGGTGACCAGGACGCGCCCTTCCGGGAGCTCACGCACCGAAGTCAGGTTCGTGAACTCCTCGGGAAGCTCGCCTGTCGGAGGTGACAGGCGCCGGATCTCAGGTGCCTGAGCCTGGAACAGTACGGGAAAGGCAATCGGGAAGATCACACAACGCCTTAGCATTGGCATCGCCGGCGGTTGGTGGCCCCGTCCTCTGGTCCGGGAATACGTTGAAGGTCCCCGGCGCCGCGAGGCGCGGATGACTCGATGCGAAAGTCGCGATTCGCAGACGAGGAGATCATCGGGATCTCTGCACCCCACCGACAGTCGTGAACGAACAACCAGGAACAGCATACCACTCCACCCCAACCCCAACTCTCAGCTAACGACCGGACCTGAGCACGGGCCGCCGTCACCATCTCTCGGCACCAGCAGACGAGGGCGCGTGACTCACGGTCCATGTGCCCCAGAGACGAGGCGGCACGTTAAGCGCGGCTACGATCACTGCGCGGTTGCACGAGTGGATAAGAGCCATTCTGCGATTCCGGTCCATGCTCACCCGTCCGCCGCTCACCGCCGCGAGGGCGATGATCGTACTCACGTCGCCCCGCGACGCTGCATGCAGAATGCTCAGATAGACTGCATCACTGAACCAATCGGAGCCGTCACTCTCGCTGCACAGATCATGGCAGTCGAGGATATTGGAAGAGGCGCAGTATCTGCATGGGAAGTGGGAGCCGATCAGGTTGACCTCTTGCGAGAGCGGGACCGCATGGCTCCCGTTGCCTCCGCAACAGTCCCAGCACAGGAGTCCGCAGTCTTCCTGTGCCAATCCCGTCGACAGCGGCAACGGAAGAAGCACGATCTGTAGAGCTACGCGGACGAAATATCTCATGAAGTC
Organism: Gemmatimonadaceae bacterium; assembly: GCA_013360595.1. Classification (GTDB taxonomy): domain Bacteria; phylum Gemmatimonadota; class Gemmatimonadetes; order Gemmatimonadales; family Gemmatimonadaceae; genus JABWBJ01. Next base: position 3,945 of record JABWBJ010000062.1, read on the forward strand.
TCCCACGGGAATCGTTCGCTGGCATCGACGCACAGTCGCCCAACCTTGCCCCAACAGAACCGACTTCCATCATTGGCTACCAGGACGCAGCAAGAACGCTCGGCACCCCGCGTGGCCATTCACCGTGGCGGCGCAAACGGTGGCTTGGGGATCGCCTGCCACGAGCAAGCACGTTACACGCTACGGATTCTCCCTCCGGTTTCGAGCTATCTCGAATGCGAAGATGTCGACGTGAGGTACTCCATTACTATCCACGGTATACGCCGCAGCCCGATTGCCAGGCATCGACTCGATGATCCAGTACGGCAATGTGAGCCGCGCCACCACACGCTTCGCGCTGGGGTCGATCACCTCAATCGTCGTGTGAAACATCTTCTCAAGCTGTAGTTCGTTATACCGGTACTCACGCTCGGCGGCGTGCGGCCATACCTCGCGCCAGGTGGGCGCGGGGATTCTGACAAACACCCAAAGCAGGCCATCATCGTCCTGCGCGATCGCGCTGATGGCGGGTGGGGGCGGTGTTTGTGGATTACCGATCCAGAATCGGGACGGCGTCGAGAACCATCCAGGTCGCCGCTCCAAAGTCGCCAGTCTGTCTCCTGTCGTCGACCAGCGTGAAAGCCGGTACCTCAATATGTCAGCCGACCAGAAACTGCCGCTCCTGGGCCGAGTCAGCTGCTGGTGCAGCGTCGATCCTTCGAAGGGGCGGACCTCGCCACTGTCAGGTCCAAACGACGATACCACGCGCGCTTCGATGGCGTCGAAGGCGACCAGGTGGAGCGGCCAGCCGATTGAACTCGGGGTACCGATAGTACCGTTTGCCACGACCAGACTGGGCCACGTGACCACGATCAGGGGCCTCAGCACGTCCGGAAGCTGAACAACCCGACCAGGAGCAAGACTCGCTGAAACGACCGTAGCGCGCCGCAAAGCACCGTCCACGACGAGTACGGAGTCTCCTGAGACGGGCACGGCCGAGAGTGGTCGCACAAACTCGCCAGGGCCTCGCCCAAGCCTCCCGACCTCACGAACGAAATTGCCAGTTGAATCAAAGACAAGGGGCGGTCCTTCCCCAGAGAGCACCCAGAACCGACCGAGCCCGTCAACAGCGACGCCGTGGATGCCCGAACGGATATACCCGATGCTGTCCGCAGTGCCGAGCGTGTTCACTTTGCGGGCAACAATGATACAGGTGGAACACGACACAGCATCCGGCAGAATCTCTGGTTGTGCATTCTGTGCCAGGGCGGAGACCGAAGGAAGCGCCGCCACCAGGACCGCGAACAGCGGCGCCAGTGATGGCCACCTCCCCGTCTCGCGGAGAGATCAGGTCATCGCGGCTTTCAACGCAAGTTCCCTCCCAACTCAGCACGCGCTGCGGGAACACGAAGCCGCCATGATAGGCGGACGTGACCGCCGCCGACGCGCGAGGCCCTGCACAAGCGTATCGCAGTCAAAGGAATCCCCGGAACGCTCCGACGCATCGCAGAAACGCCTCGTCCACACGAGACGAGGCGCTCTTGCGTGTTCTCTACAACGCGCGGGTTACTCGTGCAGCGCGGTCTGAAGACGCGCATGGGCTCCGGCAACCGCAGTCTGTCGCACGGTCAGAGGGAGATGGAGAATGATGCTCCCCGGTAGGCAGCCCTCGAGCTGCAAAGCCTGACGCTTTACGTTTACTCGGAGGCCTCGAACCTCTCGAAGCGCTCTGTGCAGCTCCTCGTCATTCCCGAGCGCGACGACGTGTATGACACGACTCAGGTCCTGGCGCAGCGAGACGCGACATTCCTGCTGGCACGCCGTGTGGTGGCCGCAAGCCACCTCCTCATCTTCATCGTTCGGTATCCAGTCGGTTTCCTGCACCTCATACTTGGTCTCGATCCAGTCGCACTGCGTGCAGAAGCCCGCGCAAGGCGGAGGGTTCTGAGGCGCCAGCGAAGTCGAGAGGGCCGCCCTCGCGTCGGTAACATTCGGGAATAGGCCCACGAGCAGAAGGGTGATGGTTGCCGCCCCAAGCGCAAGCTGCTTCATGTTTCCTCCATGTTGAGGTTTCCACGACTTCCCTAGAGGCCTTTCACGGCAAGTCTCCACAGCTGAATGTAGAATGCACCAGTTGAGTCTTCCCGACGCGCGGCGGCGTGATCACGCCCAAACGCGAACATGAGCGCTGCGTCCACTCGCTGCGAGACGACCAGCCGGAGCGCACGCACATCGATGACCTCGATGATTGTGTCGAAGTACCGGTCATGGTCCAGGATGACGGGTATCGGTGAGCGGCCTCCGCCCAGCCGGGAAGGAAGCGTCGAACCGAGGGCACCCTTCCAGCGACTGTCCTTCACAAGCGTGAACACCCACAGCCGACCCAAGGCGTCCTCCGAAATCGCCGTAATGAGAGGCTTCGGCTCAGGATCCACGTTCAGTGTCGGAGCGTCGTGCGGTTCGAACCAGGGCACGCGGCGCAACACGCGGAGATCCCTTCGACCGGTCGCGTCGAAGCGGTCGATTACGTACTCCGTTACATGAGCGGCCCAGACGCCTCCACTACTGGCAGGCGCGAGCCGACGACGCGAGTGCATCCGTCGGTCCGGTCGGAAGAGCGGCGTGTCGGCTCCGAAGGACTTCTCGTACTTCAACGTACGACTGTAGAGATGAAGCGGGTATCCGATGCGCGAGTCGGTCGTGACGTCAGCGCCGACGACGACCTGACCCTGAGCAAGAACTGTGAACGGAAACGCGCGAGCCAACCAGGCATCTGTCGCGGATCGCGCGAACTTGAGGTCCGGGCCCAGGATCGTCATGCGCCCGGTTTGCATATCGGTGACGTAGATGCTATCGCTCGCGGAAACGCTCAGTAACCGAGCGGAGCGATACTCGCCCGGACCCGTGCCCAGCCGCCCGAGCTCCTGCAGAAAACGCCCCGTGGAATCAAAGACGAGTGGGGGTTGCTTGTTCGTGAACTGTGTCAGGAAGATCCGGCCAGACCGATCCATTGACAGGCTGCTCGGCTCGGCGACAAGCGCGCCCTGGCCCTCAGTGTCGCCAACCCGAGGCCCCGGCCTGACGTCGATTCTGCACCGAGGGCATGAGACCGTGGACCCAATGTAGACCGTCGCCGACTGAGCACCAGCCATAAATACCGCCGACACTGACAGAAGCGCGGTCAATCCCAGCCTTGTCGATGGAACGACACACGGGCGAACCCGCAACGAGGCTGCCTGACCGATGGTGGCATTCCGCCGACCGCTGGAATCTGTGACAACTGTGGTGCGCGACAATCGAGTCATAGGCTCAGCCGCCAAGATCCGCGGGGGCCCCGAAGGGACGTCCGGCACGGCCAGTACTTTGGTACGCGCACTCGCACTAGCGGTCCATCCTGAAAACGGCGGAACGTGGCGTTTTCGGCAGCGGGCTTCCCTCCTCGTGCCACACGGCGAGGCCTTCACGGCTCAGCGCGGGATCAACCAAACCCGCCCCGCGTCATCAGCCAGCGACCACAGCGCCGGAAGTCGCAGCGCAAACTCGCGGAGGCGCGGCTTTTTCCGAAGTGAATCCCTCAGCAACCATTGCCACTTCCTCGCATCGGTCGCGCTCCCGAAACCGGCCCGCCGCGCTCGCTCCCGCGCGGGGTTCACCCCAGCCCGCTTCAGCTCAAGCAAGTGCAGGTACCTTCCGCAGCGCACCAGGTCGTGAAGACTGGGGAGGTTCGCCTTCTGAAGACTCTCTTCTATCGAGCGAGGGGACCGCCCGAAGTGAGACGATACCTCACTCACACTCAGCTCCTGCCACGCGTTGCGCAACGCATGCTCTACGAGCGCCCCAGTCAGGCCCGACAGCGCAAGGTCGGCGAGAGCGCGCAGCTCCTCCTCCGGCAGCGGCGCGAGCGACCGCATTCTTACACACTCGGCGAACGCCGCCTCGTCCTCCGCCGACTCCAGAGCGAAGAACCGATCGAGACCCGCCCGCGCGTACCGCACCAGCTGCTCGGCCAGCGCCCGATCCAGCCGGTCACAGAGATACACCACCAGTTCCGGACGCGTCGCCCGCAGCCGCCTGAGGGCCCCGAGCGACGAGGCGCCGTCCGCGGTGCGCGCGCCCAGGAGAAGGATCCCGCCGCGCGCGGCCATCGGCGACACGTCGCCGGTCACGTCGACATGCGCGGCCCGGAACGCTCGGCGCAGCTCGGTACTGACGACCTGACAGCCGGCATCCACAAGGACGTCAACGAGCGGGCGCATCGCGCCCCCCCCCCCCCAGAAAAGTCATCGTTGCGCATCGGCCATCGGGATGAGCGCCGGTTGCTGCTGACGCGACAGCGGCCCTGCGCTACCGGCCCCGCGCGTGGCGAACGACCCTCCCATGATGCGAACCCGCGATCTGCCACGTCAAGGCCGGGCGCGGTCGGCTCCGGCTGACGCGCGGAAGGCCGCGCCGCAACCCTCAGAAGAAGTCCTGCATCCAGACCTTCGCCTTCTGGATCAGCTTCTCCATCCCCGGCGCGTTCAGCATCGGCGTCCCCCTCCTCGCCGACGGCGCGCCGGCCCCGATCGCGAACCGGTTCGCCGCATACTGCGTGAGCCCCACCGCGGTCGCAAACCGCGGCGCCTCAACCGCATCGGCCAGCCCGGTGATGTTCTCCCGCGGCACCGCCACCCGCACCGCGGTACCAAAAATGTCCGCCGCCAGTTCGGCCATGCCCGGCAACACCGACGCGCCGCCCGTGAGCACGACGCCGGACGCGAGCCGGCCCAGATACCCCGACCCCTGCACGTCGCGCAACACCAGGTCGAAGATCTCGTCCATCCGCTGATGAATGATGTGCGCCAGCAGGTCGCGCGAGATCTGCCGGTCCCCCTGCGCCGCCGTGGACGGCAACGCGATCGTCTCGGCGCGATCCACCATCGGCTCGTACGCGCACCCGTGCCGCTCCTTCACCCGCTCGGCATCCGCCTGCGTCAGCCCCAGTCCGTGCACGATGTCGTTCGTGACGTTGTTCCCGCCGTAGGTGATCGCCGCCAAGTGGCGGATCTTCCCCTCGTGGAAGACCGCCACGTCGGTGGACCCGGCCCCCATCTCGATCAGCGCGACGCCCAGCTCCTTCTCCTCCTCGGTGAGCACCGCCAGCGCGCTGGCCAGCGGCTCCAGCACGAACTCCTGCACCTTGTAGCCGGCGCGTTCCACCGCCCGCTGCAGGTTCGACGCCGGCGCGCTCCCGATCGTGACCAGGTACATCTCCGTCTCCAGCCGCGTCCCGATCATCCCCACCGGCTCACGGATCCCCTCCTGCCGGTCCACCGTGTACTCCTGCGGGATCGCGTGCAGCAGCTTCCGGTCCTGCGGTATGTCGCGCGTCCGCGCCACCTCGTTCACACGGTCGATATCGCTCCGCGAGATCTCGGCGCCGCTCACCACCACGATGCCCTTCGAGATCATCGCCTCCATGTGCTCGCCGGCGATCCCGGTGTACAGGTGCTCCACGCGCGCCCCCGACATCCGCTCGGCGTCCGTCAGCGCCTTCCTGATCGAGCGCGTCGCCTCCTCGATGTCGGCCACGACGCCGCGGCGCAGCCCGGTCGTGCGCGCCTGGCCGACGCCCAGCACCCTGATCCCCGGATGGCGTGGGAGTTCGCCGACTACCTCGGCGATGATGGCGGTGGTCCGGGAGGAGCCGATGTCGAGGCCGGCCACGAGGCGTTCAGGAGGGGGTGTCATGGGAATCGGGCGATGACCTGGTCACGAAAACGGAAGTCGAGCTCCTTCGCCCGCCGCTGCCGGCGCGCGAGCTCGTCCTCGACGGAAGATACCTGCGCCAGCCGCTCGACGCCGATGTCCGGCCGCACGCGCACCGCAACCGACACGAGATCGAGCACCAGCTCGTCGCGGCCTTCGCGGCGCACTTCGTTCACCCGGGCGAACAGCTCGCGGTCGAGCCCCTGCAGCTGACCCAGCAGGCGAAGCATGGCCGTGTCGGCCCGGGCCAGCACCGGCGCGTCCACGGGCGTGCGGCTGGGATCGAGCGGGAGCGCGCGGCCGGCAGCGTCATAGGCCCGGAGCCCGGCATTCGACGGCACCAGCGCGACCGGCTGGTGCTCCTCCACGCGGACCACGAGCGTCGCCGGGAAACGCCGGACGATCCGCACGCCGCTCACCTGCGGATGCCCGGCGACGCGGCGCTCGAGCGGTTCGAGATCGTCCCAGATCGAGAACGTCGTGTCGATGCCGAGCCGCTCCCGGATTTCGCCCGGCGGCGTGTACCGCGCGTCGCGAACCTCCACCTGCCTGACGCGGAAAAAGTCCATGTGCCTGAGGATCGGTGGCGCCCACCACGGGCTCGCGATCGCCGCGAGCACGCCGAGGGCCGCCAGCCGCCGCCCCCATCGAGGGCGCCGGACGCCGGCCGTTCCCT
>JABWBJ010000528.1 GCA_013360595.1 Gemmatimonadaceae bacterium
GATCGGCCGCCGCCGCGGCCGTCAGCGTGACGGCCGGCTGGAGGAAGAAGCGGGAGGCCAGCCCCCCGTCGGGACCGCGCTCCGCCGGATCGGCGCGGCCGGTCCCGTCGCCATCGTCGTCGAGGACCGCATGTTCCGTCTGGAGCTTGTTGTTCGATTCGTACTCGCGTTGCACCTCGCGCCGCGCATAGTGGAACGCCTCCAGCAGGGACACGCGGCCGTCCTTGTCGGCGTCGGCACCGTCCTTCGCGTAGGCGGTGACGAAGTGCTGCGCGAAGACCGTCTCGTTGCGCTCGAAGCCGGACTTGGTGGCCGTGACGACGATCCGGTTGCGGCCCGAGAGCGACTTGACGAAGTCGCCGCTGGCGCTGCTGGCGTTAATGAAGGCCACCGACTGGCCGGACAGCTTGCCGAGCATGGACCGGAACTCGGCGTCGCTCACGTCCGGTCCGGGAACGTTGAAGGTCGAGCGGGTTCCGTCGGACGATCCATGCCCGATCAGCAGGATCAGGACGGCGTCGCCGGGGGCCGCGCGGCCCGCGATGCCGTCGATCGCCCGCTGGATCTCGTCGCGCGTGGAGCGGGCGGTGATCGCGCCGGGATCGGTGGCGGGATTCTCGGCCAGCCAGGTGATGCGCGACTCCGGAATTCCGAATCGGTCGAGGGCGACGCCGCGCAGCGTCGTGGCCAGCGCCTGGAACTGCTGGGCGAAGCGCGGCTCGCCGCTGGAGCCGGTGACGATCAGCAGGTGGGTGCGTGGCGCATTCTGGGCACGCGCGACGCGGGGGGCCCCCCCCAACAACAACGTTACCGCCGCTGCCGCGGAAACGCACAACCGTGGGAACGCACCCCCCAGCATTCTCACGCAAGCCCCCGGCGCCGGCGGTACAGCCATTCCGCGCCCAGCACACTCAGCAGGAGGATGAACACCGCGGGCATGTCCCACAGGTCCAGCCGCTCGATCTCCGTCGCCCCGCTCGTCGTGTACACGATGTCCTCCGCCAGGCGCGCCGCCTCCGACGCCGGGTAGTACCGCCCCCCCGTCTCGTCGGCGAATTGCCGCAGCACCGCCGGCCGCATCTCGGCCCCGAAATGCTCCGCCCTGGGCTCGGCCACGCGAACGTACCCCACCGTGGACCGGATGGTGTCGCGGCCGATCGCGGCGGTGATGCTGACCGTATGGACCCCATTCGTCCCCGGCACCAGCAGCGCGGTGTATTCTCCGTCGCGATCCGTCGCCCACTCGAACGGCAGCGTGCTGCGCTCACCGCCGGGCGACACCACCTCCGCGGTCACGGTCGCGCCGTTCGAGCGCACGTAGGCGCTGTCCGAGATCACCACCCTGAGCGGAACGCCCTCGTCGACGGCGCCCTCCGCCACCGGCCCCAGGTCGGCCCGCGTGGGGACGTCGCTCACCAGCCAGCGGAGCAACTGCCGCCAGAACGTCTCGTGCCGCTGGTCCTCGACCGGGATGTCGGCATGCATCTGCCATAGCCAGGCGTCCTGCACGGCGAACACGATCGCCTTCCCGCGACCGTAGCGCTGGAAGACCAGCGTCGGATGGACCCGACGGTCGTTCCCGGCGCGGCCCTCCAGCAACACGGTCGCGCCCGCCTTCGCGCGTCCCAGTTCATTCACCGTGGTCAGCGGCGGCATCTGGCGCCACAGCGCCGCGGTCGCGGAGTCCGTGGGGGCGAGCTGGGTGGCGGGATGGAGCACGCCCGCCGGCGTCGGCGCGAGCACGATCTCCGTCGCGCCGGAGTCCGAGCCGGC
>JABWBJ010000529.1 GCA_013360595.1 Gemmatimonadaceae bacterium
GCCCGGGCGGGGCGGACCGCGTCCTCCCATCCGGTCGGAGGTCGGTGGCGTCGCTCATGCGTCAGCGGCGCCGACGCCGTGCCGCCTCACGCAGCCGGGCACTGCTCGCGCATCGCCCATCACTGTTCGTGCAGCATCTCTCTCGCCGTTTCCACGTCGTCCTTGCTGCCGATGAAGAGCGGCGTCCGCTGGTGCAGTTCGGTCGGCATCACGTTGAGGATGTCCATGGTCCCGTCGATGGCGGCGCCGCCGGCCGCCTCCACGATGAACGCCAGCGGGTTGGCCTCGTAAAGCAGCCGCAGCTTGCCGCGCGGGCTCTGCCGGTTGGCCGGGTAGGCGAACAGGCCGCCGCCCAGCAGGTTGCGGTGGAAGTCCGCCACCAGGGAGCCGACGTACCGTTCGTTCATCGGCTTCTGCACGGCGTCGAGTCCGCGATAGCGCCGCATCAGGGCCGTCACCCGCGCATCCCACAGCTGCTCGTACGAGTTGTTCACCGAGAGGTAGCGACCGCGCTTCGGGGTCTGGATGTTCGGGTGCGACAGCAGGAACTCGCCGATCGACGGGTCGAGCGTGAAGCCGTGCACGCCCTGCCCCGTCGTGTAGACGAGCATGGTGCTTGACCCGTAGATCACGTAGCCGGCCGCGACCTGCCGGCGTCCGGGCTGGAGCATGTCCTCCAGATTGCCGTGGTTCCCCCGCGTGATCTTCTTCAGCACCGAGAAGATCGTGCCCACCGGCACGTTCACGTCGATGTTCGACGACCCGTCCAGGGGATCGAACAGCAGCACGTACTTCCCGGTCTTGAACTCGTCGGGAATCGGGATGATGTCCGGCTCTTCCTCGGACGCCATCGCCGCCAGCCGGCCCGTGTGGTCCATCGCCTTCACGATGATCTCGTTGGCAAAGACGTCGAGCTTCTGCTGGATCTCGCCCTGGACGTTCTCCGTCCCCATCGCGCCCAGGATGTCCACGAGGCCGGCGCGACGGACCTTGCTGGCGATCATCTTCGCCGCCAGCGCGATGTCGTACAGGATGCCGGAGAGCTCGCCCGTGGCTTCGGGAAAGAGGCGCTCCTGCTCGATGATGTACCGCTCGATCGTGACGACGGAGGTCGCGGTGTGCTTGACCACGGTCTGACCCGGCTGGAGTGAATGGAGCGCGGCGCCTGAAACTGACCCGACATGCAAAACCCGTGCAAGGGCGACCGCGCACCGGATCGACCGCGCCGGCGGCTTCCGCGGTGACATGGCATCGGATCAGGACGTCGCGACGGGACTCGGTTGCGTTCATTCGCCGGCGCGCCACGACCGCCGTCTGAGCGTCCAGCGTGCCTCGTCCGTCGACACGAGGAGCCGGTCGCTCCCGTCGGCCGCGACCACGATGGTCCCGTCGTCGTCGGTGCGGAGGATGTGCGCGCCCGTCGCCCGCAGGCCGTCGAGCACCGCCGGACCGGGGTGCCCGTACCGGTTCCCGGCGCCGACGCTCACCAGCGCGAGTCGCGGCCGCACCACGCGCAGCAGTGGTTCGGTGGTGCTCGTCGTGCTCCCGTGATGACCCACCTTGAGGATGTCCGCGCGCAGCTCGGTCCCGTACCGGCGAACGAGGTCCGATTCCACCTCCCGCTCGGCGTCACCCGTCAGGAGAATCCGCACGCCGCGGTATTCGGCCAGCACGACGACCGAAGCGGCATTGGCATCGGCGGCCGCCGCCCGCGCCGCGGAGTCCGGCGCGAGCACCGTGAGCCGGACGCCGTCGACGTCGAGG
>JABWBJ010000530.1 GCA_013360595.1 Gemmatimonadaceae bacterium
ACTTCGAGCGCCTCGCCGCGGCCGGTGCGCTCGGCCGCTACGGCTTCGGCCTCGGTTACGTCCCGTTTCGCGAGGCGATCAGCGCCTGGACGGAACGCCGGTTCGGACAGCGGTTCGACCCCATCACGGAAGTGGTGCCCCTCATCGGTTCCAAGGAAGGCATCGCTCACCTCGCCTTCGGGTTCCTGGGTCCCGGCGATGTCGCGATCGTCCCGGAACCAGGCTACATGGCGTACGCCGGCGGCGCGCTGCTGTCGGGCGCGCAGGTGTACGCGTATGCGCTCCGGGCGCGGACCAGCTTCCTGGTGGACCTCGACGAGATCCCGCGAGAGGTGATGGACCGGACGCGGGTGCTCTTCCTCAACTACCCGAACAATCCCACGGCGGCGATTGCGCCCCGGGAGTACCTGGCGGACGTCGTCAGGCGCTGCCGCGAGCGCCGGATCCTGCTGGTCTACGACAACGCCTACTCGGAAATGGCCTACGACGGATACGTGCCGCCGTCCATCTTCGAGATCGATGGCGCGCGCGAGGTGGCCATCGAGTTCCACTCGTTGAGCAAGACGTACAACATGACGGGATGGCGATGCGGATGGGCGCTCGCGGACACGGCCATCTGCTCGGTGCTGGCCCGGGTGAAGTCGTTCGTCGATACCGGCAGCTACATGGGAATCCAGTACGCCGGCGTCGCCGCCATCGACAGCTGGGCCTCGTTCCTCCCCGGCAACCTGGCGGTGTTCCGCGAGCGCCGCGATGCCGCCGTCGCCGCGTTCCGCGAGGCCGGCTTTGCCTGCGACACGCCACGGGCGACGATGTATCTGTGGATTCCGCTCCCCGAGGGAATACCGAGTGCGGCCTTCGCGGATCGGCTGATGAGCGAACAGGGCGTGATCGTGCTCCCCGGCTCGGCGTTCGGCGCCGGCGGGGAAGGATTCTTCCGCCTGTCGTTCATCACGTCGCCGGCGCGTATGGCCGAAGCGGCCCGGCGCGCCGCGCGACTGAACGGCACGGGGTGAACGACGAAGGGCCCCGATCTCGTCGATCGGAGCCCTCGCCGGACCACCAGTCACCAGTTACCAGTCACGGATGCTCACGGCACGTTCAGCGTGAGGTTGTACTGCCGGAGTGCTGCGCCAAGCGTACGAGCCCGTGCCAGGACGCCGTTGGCTTCCGACATCGCCGTCGTCAGCATCGTGCGCGCGGTGGCCGCCTGACGCGTCACGGCGTCGCTCGGCGGCTCCCAGATCGCCATGACCCCGTTCTTGGCGGCCGCGATGCGGTTGACGACGTTCTGATCCGGCGCTCCGCCGGCCCGTCCACCGCCGCCGCCGCCACCACCGCCACCGCCGCCACGTCCCCCGGCGCCGGGTCCGGCCAGCGGCACACCGAACTTCACGCGGACCGCCTCGTAGTCGCGGTTCAGGGTCTCGAACTGCGACTTGAGATTGGCGGGCACGTTCGCGGCCGCACCGATCTTCCCGGCCACGTCGGCCATCTGCGGGTGCAGCGCGTTCAGCGCGGTCTGGACGCCGATCCCGCGCCGGTGCGCGTCGTGCAACTCCGTGGCGATCGCATTCCAGCGGGTCCGCTCGGCGCCCGCCAGACGGGCCTCGGGGTCCATGATGATCCGCATCGGCTTGGTATCCAGCGCCTGTCCGCCCGCGATCAGCGCCACCGCGTAGTTTCCCGGGACCACGTGCGGCCCGGCTGTCCCGCCACCGCCGAACCCGCCGAAGCCGCCACCGCCGCCGCCTCCCCCGCCA
>JABWBJ010000531.1 GCA_013360595.1 Gemmatimonadaceae bacterium
CCTGGCGCGGGACGGGTACGACATCGCGCTGCACTACCACGCGTCGGCCGACAAGGCCGCCGACGCTGCGCGCCTGATCCGCGACGTCGGCGGAGAGGCGACGCTGTTCCAGGCGGACCTCACCGATGCCGAGGCGCCGGTTCGCCTGGTGCGAGACGTCGTGGAGGCCGCCGGCCGGCTGGACGTGGTCGTGAACTCGGCGGCGGTGATGGTCCGGATGCCGGTCGGCTCGATCACCGCGAGCGGTTGGGACGCGGTGCTGAACCTGAACCTGCGCGCGCCGCTGCTGATCGCGCAGGAGGCAGCGCGTGTGCTGCCCGAGGGCGCCTCGATCGTGAACATCGCCGACCTGGCGGCCTTCGAGACCTGGCCGGCCTACATCCCCCACGGCGTTTCCAAGGCCGGCCTGGTGTACGTCACGCGCGCCCTGGCCCGGGTGCTCGCGCCCCGGATCCGCGTGAATGCCGTGGCCCCCGGCACCGTGCTCCTCCCCGAGGCCTTCGATTCGTCGGAGGCCGCGTACCTCACGCGCACGACGCCCCTGGCCCGCGACGGAACGCCCGACGACGTCGTCCAGGCGGTTCGCTACCTGCTGGGCGCCACCTACGTCACGGGCGAGACGATCGTTGTGGACGGCGGCAGAAACGTGAGACGCTGATCGCCGTCGCGCGCTGTCGGGGAAACGTCGATGCGGCGCCATGGCACGGGCGATTCCACAGCGCTTGACGTCCGGTGAGATTTCGTCAGGAGCCGCGCGTCTCGTTGCTTTCCCATCGCCTCTCTCATCTTGTCTGACCCGCTCGAGTACGAGGTCATCATTGTCGGAGCCGGGCCAGCCGGAATGACGGCGGCCCTCTACGCCGGCCGGTCGATGCTCAGGACCGTGGTGCTGGAGCGGGGAGCGCCCGGCGGCGAGTTGCTCAACACCGAGGTGATTGAGGACTACCCCGGCTTCGAGCACGTACTGGGGTGGGAGCTGGCGCAGAAGTTCGAGGGACACGCCCGGAAGTTCGGCGCCGAGTTCCGGACGGCGGGCGTGACGGGCATCCGGCGCACCGCCGATGGCCGGTTCGAGTGCCTCTGCGACAACGGCGAAGTGTACCGGGCCCCGGCGGTGATCGTCACGGCCGGGGGCACGCCCATCAAGCTCGGCATTCCCGGCGAGATCGAGTACGCGGGGAAGGGCGTCTCCTACTGCGCCATCTGCGACGGGGCGTTCTTCCGCGGCCAGACGATCGCGGTCGTCGGCGGCGGCGATGCCGCCTGCGAGGAGGCGGACTTCCTGACCCGCTACGCCGAGAAGGTGTACCTGATCCACCGGCGCAACGAGTTCCGGGCGTCGAAGATCGTGCAGAAGCGCGTCTTCGAGAACCCGAAGATCGAGATCCTCTTCGATACGGTCGTGGAACAGGTGCACGGTGACGACCAGGGGCTCGTGCACCACCTGACGATCCGCCACGTCAAGTCAGGGGAGACGTCGGAGCTGCCGGTGACCGGGCTCTTCGTGTTCATCGGCTTCCGGCCGAACACGGGGATCATCGAAGAACACGTCGATCACGACGCCATGGGGTACCTGGTCACGGACACCAACATGCAGACCTCCATTCCCGGTCTCTTCGCCGCCGGTGACGTCCGCGTGCAGCTCACGCGGCAGGTGACGACCGCCGTCGGCGACGCGACCACGGCGGCGATCGCGGCCGAGAAGTACCTGACCGCGCGGCGCGACGCGGCGTGAGCCAGGGCCGTCTCGAGGTCGCGG